>DASVEA010000063.1:0-17011 GCA_036380815.1 Nitrospiraceae bacterium | reverse complement strand
CCGCTGTGTGCTCGATCGCGTTGCCTATCATTCCCCACCGCACCGTGGGCTCGGTTTCTACGCGGCGCCCATCATTACACTGCCTCTTTGTAGAGTTTTCTGCAATTGACTGAGTGCTTCGGCCAGCTGACCAATTTCATCGTGCCGATCTCCCTTACAGATACGATTCGTCAGCGAAATATGAACCTGTCGAAAGAAGTCAAAATTCGGCTGCAAAGAGCAACTCTGTACAAAAGCGTAGATGATGACCAGGCTTCTGACTATCGATAGCGTCTGCGTGTGTTGTTGTTGATTTAACAGCATTTGTCTACCTGAACCGACTGGATCGGAAATT
Source organism: Nitrospiraceae bacterium (assembly GCA_036380815.1). GTDB lineage: Bacteria > Nitrospirota > Nitrospiria > Nitrospirales > Nitrospiraceae > Palsa-1315. Next base: position 16,677 of record DASVEA010000063.1, on the reverse strand, counting down.
GGTCGTCCTTTCAAGTTCTTGTGTCGGCACGTATGTTGCGGGGGTTCAACGAACGCGGTATGTGCCGTGGTGGAGGATCACTCGTCTAGCCAGGACGCACGGGCCGATGACGATTTGATATGAGGCGATGTCGAAATTGTTGATTTGCTTGCCAATGGTGAATGACCGGCTACACTCAAGATCGAGTAACGATATTCCAATCTGAGAGAAACAACTCGCGGCAACATGCGGACCCGACGCAACGAGGAATACCTATGCGCAGAACGGCTCTCAGGATCGTGGCGGTGGGGATGGCGACGATCGCATTGGCATGGAGTATTACGGCGAGAGCTGCGAACGAGGCCGAAGTAGTGGCGGAGCACTTGATCGAATTGGTGAATATCGGCCGCGGGGTGGTATTGGAGCATCAAGACACTATTAATGACGCTGCAAAAGCCGAGAAGGGCTTTACGGCCGATTTCGTGGCCACCCAAGTCATGGAGCGGTTCAAGAAAAAAACCAAGATCGATCTCCGTATTCCCAATGTGGTTCCCCAAGCCAACTTCTATCTTGCCCTGGTGGAAGCGGAGAGAGAAGTGGTCGATGAGGCGCAGTCGGTCATTAATAGACAGGGAGTCGGCTTCAAGGGCTTTCTGCATGCCGTGTTTGCCCGGCGCGTCGGAGAACATTTCTATAAGAAGAGCGGTGTTCGTATGAAGCTGACCGGGGTCAATTATCGGAATCCAAACAACAAGCCAGACGATTTCGAGGAGGAAGTGCTTCGGATGTTCAGCGATCCGCGCCATCCTAAGGGCCAGAATTATGTTCGCAATACGGTATTCGACGGAAGACCGGTGCTGCGCATGATTGACCCAGAATATGCAGCCACCTCCTGCCTGAGCTGCCACGGTACGCCCAGGGGCGAGCGGGACATCACGGGGATGAAGAAGGAAGGGTGGAAGGAAGGGGAATTAGCCGGGGCGATCAGTTTGGTGCTTCCGTTGAAGTAAAAAGAATGGGCGTTTTAATGGCCACCTGCGTCTTGTCCCACATCGAACAATAAGGAGAAGCCGAATGAGCAAGATCGTCGTCGTGGATGATTCCTATGCTGACATTCAAATGATCGAAGGCTGTTTGAAAGGGGCAAACCATACGGTCGTGCCTTATCCAAGCACCGACGATCTGGAAGAAAAGGTGGCCATCGAGAAGCCGGATTTAATCGTGCTGGACGTGATCATGCCTGGCCGTAACGGCTTTCAGGCCTGCCGCGACCTTAAGAACGATGACCGCTGCAAAACCATTCCGATCCTTCTCTGCACATCAAAGGGAAACGAGAGCGATAAGTTCTGGGGGCTGCAGCAAGGGGCGAATGGCTATATCGTCAAGCCATTTAAGGCTGAGGATCTGTTGGCCGCCGTGAAGAAGGCGATGGGCTAACGCTGATGGACTCCGCACAACGCTCAACGGCTGCAGATCGTGCCTTGACTACACAGGGCACCTCTATGTCAGCACCCGGTCAGACCCAGGAGGCCGGGCCCTCGACCATTCGTGCCGCCATTATCTTTATTGGAGGAGAGCTTTTCACGATCGACCTGAAAAACGTGCGGGAAGTTTTTGTCGTCGCATCCATCACCCCGGTTCCCGGGATGCCTTCCGGCTTAGTAGGGGTTACGAATCTCCGCGGCGCCGTGATTCCGTTGCTCGACCTCAGACCCATGTTCAACCTCAACACCGCGGCGGTCTTGACGTATGCCGTCGTAGTGCAACACGGAAATTGGCAGGTCGGTATTCTGGTTGATTCGGTTCCTGAAATTCGTACCCTTTCCAGGGATCAATTTTTTCCGGCTCCGACCGGTGCGGGGGAGGGGGCAGTTCCCTTCGTGTCGACCGTCGTCAAGTTGGAGGATCGGCTCCGGGGTGTATTGGAAACGTCGGTGATGCTCTCATATCTCGAGGGGACGAGCTAACAAGGGGCAGCAAACAGAAATTTCACACAATTTCAGGCACGATCAGAGAGTAAGGAGGACGCGATGGCAAAGGTGGCAAAGACAGTAAGTACAGGAGTCAGGGGAGGGTTCGACGATCTCAAGACGCGAACAAAGCTGATTTCGAGCTTCGGTATCGTCAGCGTCATCATCTTTGTAGTGGCGACCTCCGGCGTGCTGACGCTTCGACAATTGAGTGCCATGTCACAATCGGTCTACGCTGGCTATACGATCCCACTGGCCAATTTTGCTGAAATGGGTACTGCATTAACGCACTACCATCAGGTCTTGACCGGGATTGTCAACGTCAAGAACCACGATGATTTTGTGTCGGAAGTCGGGCGGCTGTCAGCGTTTCGCAGGAAGACGAATACAGTTATCGCTGACTACGGAAGTGCAGTACTCCGAGTCTCACGATCGGGTCGTGATGAGGCAAAGGACTTGGCGATTTTGAAGCCGGCCATCGAGCAATACTTCAAAGAGGCCGATGGAGCCCTGAGTGTGCTGTCCGATAGTTTAGGGAAGTCGCAGACCGCGGCACAGGCTGAGCACTTGCGGGACCTCGGAGTCTTGGCCTTGACGGTGAATTTGCAGCCGACATTCGAGAAGGTCATCGAACTCAATCGTCAACAGGTATTGGACATGCAAGATGTGGCGAAGGATCTCAACGACGATGCCCAGAGTACCGGCTTTATCGGAACGGTGGTCCTTGTCCTCGGCGGACTGATTGCGGTGATCCTCGGAATCGGCATCGCGTATTGGATCGTCAATTTCTTCTCGAAAAATCTGATCCATATCGCGGGAGTCGCCCAGATGGCTGCCAGCGGCAACTATAAAGTCCGTGCCAAGATCGAGTCTAAAGATGAAATCGGGCAGCTGGCTACATCGTTCAATGCCATGTTGGACTATATTACGACGGCCCTCGAGAAGGCGGAAGGTGAACGCGACGAGTTGCAAAAGCGATTGATGGTCTTCCTCGTTTTGGTGTCGGACGTCGGTAAGGGAGACCTGACGAAGCGTGGTGAGGTGACAGCCGACATGTTCGGGAACATGGCCGACGCGTTCAACCTCATGATTCAGCGGTTCGCAAAGCTGATGAAGCAAGTCCGTGAGTCGGCCGAAAGTGTCAATACATCGGCAGGTGTGCTCCGAGACAACGCCGGTCAGATGGCCGGTACCGCGAAGCGGCAAGCCGACGAATCGATCAAGACATTGAGCGCGGTCGAACAGCTGGCCTTGCAAATGCGCCAAGTGGCGGAAACCGCCGGCGCATCTTCGGAATCAGCCAAGCAAGTGTTGCAGGCGACAGAACAAGGACGCGTGGCCGTACAAGAAACCGTGCAAGACATGCAGAATATTCGGTCAGCTGTGCAGCGGATGTCGAAACAGGTCAAGGCGCTCGGCGACCGGTCAGTGGAAATTACGCAGATCGTGTCGACGATTCGAGACATCGCCAATCAGACCAACCTGCTCGCGCTGAACGCAGCCATCGAGGCGGCAGGCGCAGGCGAAGCCGGAGCCCGGTTTGCCGTCGTCGCCGACCAGGTCAGAAAACTGGCCGAAAGCTCGACGCAAGCCACCAGGGAAATAACCGACCTTGTGAAGGTGATTCAGACCGAAACGCAGGACGCGGTCGTCGCTATGGAGCAGGAAACTCACGCGGTGGAAGCCGGATCGGCCTCCGCGCTTCGTACCGGTGAGGTGTTCAACGAGATTTCAGGGATCGCGCAGCGCTCGTCTGAGCTGGCACAGACCATTGCCCGTGCCGCGGCGAGTCAGACCGCTTCGACGGATCAAGTCGGTCGCTCGATTAAGGAGTTCGCCGGAGGTGCGTTGACGACCCAAAAAGCGACGGACTCGGCTCGCCTGACCGTCGAAGACATGGCAAAACTCGCCGAAGGGCTGACGGTTTCCGTGGCCCAGTTCAAATTGGTCTAGTCTGGATTATTCTTGAATGCCGTCGGAGGCGTAGTTGCAGTACGTGGAGGAGACCGAGCGAGAACAGCCACGTTGGGCAGAGGATCGGACGATATCGCAGGTATTCATGAATACTACGGGTTAGAACATTTCAACGAATCCATTGATAACCTCGTCCTGAACCAGGGGATGAAAGGATGAAATTATGCTATCGCAAATGAGCAGTATGAGAAAGATTCTGCCGGTCCTTCTCTGCCTTGCCATGTTGGCAGGGGGGGCAGCCCTATACGCGCAAGATGCGGGTGCTCAGGCGCCAGCGGCGCTGGCTCCGGAAGTGGCAGCCGCTCCAGCACCGCCGAAGATCGATTCCGGCGATACGGCATGGGTCTTGGTGTCGACAGCCTTGGTGTTGGCCATGACCGCGCCGGGCGTTGCGCTGTTCTATGGTGGGATGGTGCGTTCCAAGAATGCGTTGAGCACATTCTTGCAGAGCTTCATTATCCTCTGTCTGATCAGTATCCAGTGGGTGCTGTGGGGTTACTCACTCGCTTTCGGGCCAGACGTAGGGGGCATCGTCGGTTCGTTTGAATGGTTCGGGCTCAACGGGGTTGGGGGGGAACCTAATGCCGATTATGCACCCACCATACCGCACCATGCATTCATGCTATTCCAGATGATGTTTGCGGTGATCACGCCGGCGCTAATTACCGGTGCATTTGCCGAACGGGTGAAGTTCAGCAGTTTTATCCTGTTCACTCTCTTGTGGGCGACGTTCATCTACGACCCGCTCGCGCATTGGGTGTGGGGGGTCGGGGGATGGCTCAGAAACCTCGGGGCGTTGGACTTCGCCGGCGGGACGGTCGTCCATATCAGTTCCGGCGTTGCTGGGTTGGCTTGCGCCCTCGTGGTAAAGCGGCGGATGGGACATGGCAAGGAGCAGATGTCCCCGCACAATTTGCCCATGACCCTACTGGGTGCGTCCTTGCTCTGGTTTGGATGGTTTGGGTTCAACGCCGGTAGCGCGTTGACCTCCGGGGCACTGGCAGCCAGCACCTTTCTCGTCACCAATACATCGACGGCTGCCGCGGCGTTGGCCTGGATGACCGCGGAGTGGATGTATCGAGGCAAACCGTCGGCCTTGGGCGCGGCCAGCGGCGCGGTGGCGGGATTGGTGGCCATCACGCCTGCGTCGGGGTTTGTCGGCCCGATCTCGTCGATTTGGATCGGGATTGGAGCGGGAGTCTTGTGTTATACGGCGGTGATGTTGAAGCCCTTATTTGGCTATGATGACGCTCTCGATGCGGTTGGTGTTCACGGAGTCGGAGGCACATGGGGCGCACTGGCAACTGGTCTTTTCGCGTCGAAGGCGGTGAATTCTGCAGGGGCCGACGGGCTGTTCTTTGGCAATCCAAAACAGTTGATTATCCAAGCGATGGCCGTACTGGTTACCTGGGTCTTCGTGTTTGTAGGTACCTTAATCGTCCTGGCGGTGGTCGCTGCGATAACGGGTCTGCGTGTGAATGAAGAAGAAGAGCAAACAGGATTGGATCTCAGTCAACATGATGAAAAGGCCTACTCGCAGGGCTAACGTGACCAAAGAGAAGGACAGGGATGAGTTCAGAACTTGACCGACAGGGCCTCGTTGATATTTTCGTTACCGAAGCGACGCAAGCGCTGAACGTGCTTATGAAGGCGTTCCATCCACCCGATGGGATAGCGCCAACTCTGGCGCAATTGCAAGAGCAGTACGTATGTGCACATAAGATCAGAGGGGCGGCAGCGCTCTACGGCTACGAGGGGTTGGCCCTGATGGGAGCGTTGCTTGAATCAACCCTGGAAGAGGCACCGTCTATCGAGGCATCACTTTGGCCGAAGGCGTTGGAAATCTTACGTGGGATGGTAGCTTCTTTCGAGTCTCAGTTGAAAGTCGTCGCTGGTGGGGGCGCTGAAGACCCATCGATAAGTGCGCGATGGAAAACTGAAGTAGCCGGATTGTTTCCGTCTCTGCCTGTAGTGGTCCCATCTAAGCCGACATTGCTCGCGCCGGACTATCTCGTACCGTCTCTCGATGCCGAGGTTCTGTCGTATTTCGCTCCGGAAGCGGATGAGTATCTGCAAACCATGGAGACGCTGCTTCAGCGTCTGCGGGAGAACCCCAAGGATGGGGAGACTATCCAGATGCTCTACCGTATGGCCCACACGCTCAAAGGGTCTGCGTGCACAATCGGATTCAAGGTGATCGGCGACGTGGCGCGTCCGGTCGAAGATTGTATGATTGGGGTCCTCGATGGACGGATTTCCCTTTCGTCGGATGTACTCGGGGTCATCGGTCGGGCCGTCGAAGTCATTCGGTTGCTGATAAGCCGAGATGACAGCAAGGTCCCCCAGCTACAGCATGATGTGCCGGAAGTGACCCAGGCGCTTGCGCAGACCAGCAATGGAGAGCAGATGACAGTATCGGCTCAGGTGGCGGCTCCGACCGCGCCGGATATTCAGGTTGCGACGGCCGTCATGGATCGAACCGAGGAATCTGCCGGCCCCGAGGTGGAATCGTCTTCTCCATCGAGTCCGCTGACGGATGAATATCTGTTGCCGCTTCTCGATGCCGAAGTATTGTCTTATTTTGTCCCTGAAGCACAGGAATACCTAGAGTCTCTTGAGGCCCAGCTACTACGCCTCGAGAAGGAACAGCACAATCCGGAAGTAATCAATCAACTCTTTCGGACAGCTCATACGCTTAAGGGGTCTGCCTATACCGTTGGATTCCAGTCGATCGGCGACCTGACGCACTATGTCGAAGATTTCATGGGGGCGGTACGCGAGGGCCGCGTCAAGATTCTCCCTGGGCATACGGACGCGCTGTTGCGATCGGTCGATGTGGTACGCCTGTTGATGCGGCGGGACCCCACGTCCCTCGACATGCTCCGCCAGCGATTTGCTGTTTCGATGCAAAGACTCAAACAGCTTGATCAGCCACTGGCGGCTCAGGTGGTGGAGTCGAGTTCAGCCGTCCATATTGTCGAAGCGGCGGTAGAGCAAGAACCACGCGATCAACAAGAAATTGAATCTGCCAAAGCGGCGGAAGGTAAAATAGCGGACGGTAAAGCCGCAGAAGACCGCGAAGTTATCCGCGTCAGCCGCGATCGGTTGGAACGATTGTTGAATCTGGTCGGTGAGCTCGTTATCGGTCGAGGACGACTCGAGCAGCGGCTGCATATGCTAGAGCAACTCTCGCAACAAGTATTGGCCTACAAGGGCCGGCTGGTCGAATCGGTCCATTCGTTTGCGGAGGAGCATACCTTTACCCTTCCGACCGCCTCCGCCGGTCCAGTGCCCGCCCAGGCTCATGGAGTGACCAGTCTCAGCGACTTCGGCAGCCTTGAGTTCGACAAGTACGACGACTTTAATATTTTGGCTCGACGCATTAATGAGGTTACGGCGGATATTTCAGAGTCGATGACGCAATTGAGCGGGTCGATCCGCCGTTCACATGAAGACATGAGTCACCTGGCACAGCTGACCCTCGGTATGCGAGATGAAATCGCTCGGGCCCGCATGGTGCCGATCGGCACCCCGTTCACCCGATTCCGCCGGGCCACGCGCGAGATGGCGCGTGCGACAGGGAAAGAAGTGACGTTGGTCACGTCCGGTGAACATACCGAAGTCGATACAGGCGTCGTGGAGCGGCTGGTCGATCCTTTGGTACACCTCGTGCGCAATGCGGTCTATCACGGGATCGAGCTTGCGGCTGATCGAGTGTCGAAAGGGAAGCCGGCGGCCGGCACGATTTATCTCCATGCGGCGCATCGTGGGAGTGCGGTGTTGATCGAAGTGGAAGACGATGGGGCCGGGCTCGACGTTGAAAAGATCCGGGCCAAGGCGGTTGAGCGTGGACTGATCCGCCCGGAGGTGGCCCGTTCGATGCCTGAATCCGAAGTCGTCAGATATATTTTCGTGCCGGGATTCTCGACGGCCGATCAGATCGACGATCAGGCTGGGCGAGGAGTCGGCATGGATGTGGTCAAGCGGGTCATTGAAAGCATGAACGGCCACATCGACGTCGAATCCATTCGAGGCGTGGGGACGAAGTTTACCTTGAGTCTCCCGCTCACACTATTGATTGCGACGGCTCTTATGGTGCGAGCAGGGAATGAGCGCTACGGGATTCCTCTACCGGCGGTGCGCGAAGTCACGATGTTGACCTACAGCGCGCATCAACAGATGGGCGAACGATCGATATTGCATATCGGTGACGAGGCGATCGAAGTGCAACCGCTCCAGCAGCTCCTCAATCGAAGCAGAGTACCGGTGGAAATCGGAAAGCCGGTTGTCATCGTGCGGACGGGAGATGGGATGATCGGTCTGCTGGTCGATGAATTGCTCGGTCGTCAGGAAATCGTCATTAAGCCGTTGGGATCGTTTAAGTCGTTGGATCGTTCCAGCTTCGGCGGCGCCACCATCGATCCGGAAGGGCGCGTGGTTCTTGTGTTGGATCCTGCTCGATTGCTGGGGCGAGAGGCCCGAGCCGCCGCGGTACTGGAGTTGCCTTCGGACGCGACGGCGTCGGCGGACTCGCCGGTTCCATACGCCAAGGCTCCAGAACCGAATGCGTCGGAGCAATCGATTCTCTTGATCGACGACTCCTTGAGCATCCGAAAGTTCGTGGGCCGGATGTTGGAATCGGCCGGGTATGAAGTCGATACGGCAGTGGATGGAGAAGACGGTCTCCATAAGGCGTCTGCGCAAAACTATCGGCTGATCATCACCGATCTTGAAATGCCGAAGCTCAATGGCTATGAAGTGATCCAGGGATTGCGTAGTCGAACACAAACGCAGCAGACACCGATCATCGTCATGACGACGCGAGCCGGTGACAAGCACCGACAAATGGCACTCAATATCGGAGCGAGCTCCTATATTGCCAAGCCCGTAGATGAGCGGGCCTTGATCCAGGAAATTGAACGCTTGATCGGCAAAGAAGCCACCGCGCGTAAATAAGATCCAATCGTTCGATCCTTGGAGTGGTCTCTGGTATCAGGCAGTCGCACAAACGGTACTCATTATGAGTTTGCGAGGTCGTCACAATTCGACAAACATGTTCGTGGAGACGGCTAGTTTCTTGGTCGTCCGCCTGGGGGTGAGCTATGTGGCCCTGCCCGCAGACGGGGTTCGTGGCGTTCTCACACAAACAGAGGCAGGGAGCGAACCGGCCGTGACAGCGGCGGGGACCGTCTACCAACCGGTAGATCTTGCCCAACGGCTTTCGGTGGCCGCCAACCTGTCCGGTCTCGAGATGAGGATAGTGTTGTACTCTACCGGACACTCCCACGGTGCGATTTGCGTTGAGCAGGTGGTGGGTTTGGCGGACGTAGAACGGAAGGACTGTCTTCCGTTGCCGCCACAGTTTCAACGCGATGAACGAAACTGGTTTGGGGGAATGATGCTGTATCAGGATCAGTTGGTGTTGATCCTGAATCCTTTGTGGGTGCTGGGAGAGTTGGCCGACGTAGTCCCTGTGTCCGTCGGGCAGACGGAACAGATGGTTGCTGTAACTTCGGCAGAGATTGGTGGATCATGCTGAGGGCAGCTCGTGGACAGCAGCACGCTCAGGCCACGAAACGGTCGTGGAATGTCGTGGTGTTTTCCGTTGGTGGCATGAAGCTGGCCGCACGGACCGAAGATGTGGGGGGGGTGTCGCCCTGGACTGAGAGCATTCCGGTGCCGAGTCGGACTCCATTTGTGCACGCCATGCTGAAGCGGGACAACCATGTGATGCCGGTCTACGATTTGGCAGCCAGACTGAGTCGCATCCTGCAGGGAGATCCGTTGCTGTGCCTGGTGGCTCGCCATCTCGACGGGCCGATGGCCATCTGCATCGACGCCGATGTGCCGTCTCTCGAGACTGTGGATGCGACGGCGATTCGTCCGAACGGCAGAGGGGATATTGAAACGCTGGGCTCAGTCACGATTGGCGAAATCGATGTGGCTATCGTGGCGTTGCAGCGACTTGGCCGGTCAAGACAGGATGCCGTCAGAAGTTAAGGGTGCTGAGGAAAGGACTCTGCTATGCCGAAAGTGTTGGTTGCCGACGACAGTATTGCGGTCCGGAAAGTCGCCGAACGGTTGCTGACTGAGGCTGGATTTGGAGTCACTCTTGCTGCGAACGGCGAGGAGGCCTTGGCCTGTCTGGCCAAAGAGACGCCTGACTTGGTCGTATCCGATGTGATTATGCCGGATAAAAGCGGCTACGAGGTTTGCGCCTTTGTGCGCGCGCAACGGGCATTAGTGAACACGCCAGTGCTCTTGATCTCCGGCATTGTGAACGATGAGGTGACGAAGCAGGCTGAATCCTGTCACGCCGACGGGGTTTTGAAAAAGCCGTTCCAGGGCACGTCTCTCAAGGATCGTGTGCTCGAGTTGTTGGCCAAGCGGCAAGGCGCTGCTGCGCCTGCGGCGAAGAGCATCGAGACGGTGACAGTTGCGCGATTGACGCCGCTAGAAGAAGAACATCGGGTCGAACGAGATCAAGCGACGCACAGTACACAGCAAGTGGCGCAACTCGAAGAACAGTTGGGTAGTGTCAAGGAGCTCGAGTCAATGCTGGCAAGGGAGCGTGAACAGGCTGCCCAGCTGAAGCAGCAACTCGCAGAGGCTGACAGCACTACCGCGCGGGTGCAAGAACTTGAATCCGCACTCAATACCGAACGAGAGCGAACGGTTGAGGCCAATAAACAGGCATCCGTGGCGAAGAGTCTAGGCGGGCGTGTGCAGGAACTGGAGGCGGCACTTCAGAAAGAACGGGAAGGCAGCGCGCAGCAGGCAACGCGTCTAACCGAGCTGCAGAAGAACGTGAGTCGTGTCCAAGAGCTGGAGGCGACTCTGAATGCCGAGCGCCATGCAGCCACGCAACTGGTTCAAACGATGACCGCGATGGAAGAGTCGGTGACTCGGTCTCAGGACTTGGCGCAGCAACTTGCGAAAGAGCAGGAGCGTACGAGCGAATTGACTCGTCGTGTGGCCGAGAGTGAACAGGTTGCTGCACGAGTGCGCACGTTAGAGCAAGCTCTCGCGGCTGAACAGGAAAAAAACAAGGGTCTTGCCGCGCGCGTTGCCGAGGCTGAGCGCGCTTCGCAGAAAGCCCAAGAGTTTGAAACACTGCTTCAGACGGAACGAGAACGAAATAGTCTTCTGGCGAAGCACGTATCTGAAACTGAACAAGCGGCCGAGCAAGCCACCAAGCGGTTTGAAGAGATGGCGACAAAACTTGGCGAGATTGCGGGATTGGCTTCTCAGCTGGGAAGCGGAAAACGACGGCCTTGATCTTGTACGATCCATTCTCGTGGACCGTCTCTGTCCTGAAGGACTGATGTCATGGCTGCCGACACCACAGACGATTTTCAGAAAGAGCTGGTCGATATCTTTGTTCAGGAAGCGCATGAATGGCTCCAGAACATTCATGTCGCTCTAGATGAGCTGCAACAGGGGCCGGGGCCTGAGCGGCATGCCAAACTGATTGAGACTATTTCGGCCGGAGTATCGAATCTCGGCGGGACCGCTGCCACGATCAATCTTCCAGACGTCAAGCATGCCAGCTTCGCGGCGATTCCCTTCGTCGAAGCTCTCCAGGACCCACACAAGGCGGTCTCTGTTCAGGACTTTATTTCGCTCTGTAAACAGCTGGGACAGATCCATGCGGCGTTGACCCGTGCGACGGGCATCTCCTTTGAAGACGACGGGAATGGTTCGGCGGCTGAGGCGGGTTCCGCAAGTCTCTCTCCCGGGGAGTTTCTGCAAGCGCTTCAGGCGCTACAAGAAAAACAGACTTCCGGTATTGCGTCTGGGCGCAACCTTATCCGGAGCCTGATCGAGCAGATGGAAGGACAGGTTCAGGCCGGTGTCGAACGTATCGATGCAACGGTCATTCAAGGTTATCTTGCGCGGGTGTCCGAAGCGGAAGAGTCGTTTCTGAATGCGATTGACGAGCGGGTGCCCGAGATTGTTAAGAAGCTGAGTGTCCTCAAGATGGACGGGGATGAGGCCTCCTCACGCATGACAGCCCTCGAAGCTTCTCTTCAAGACGTTGCGCGCCTGCGCACAGAAGCGCAGCAGGTGAATGCTGGAGCGGCCATGATGTTTTTCACGGGTCTGCACAGTCTCCTCACCATGGTGGCGCAACGTCGAGTGCAACTGGCTGCCACACGGGTGGAATCGGTGAAGGCGCGGCTGCATGTGATGGGCGGTGCCATCCGCCAGTGGGTGGAGCATGGACGGGCCCAACGTGCCGCGATCGATGATTTGCTTCCTGCCAGCCGCTCGTAACCAATGTGCCGATAGGCCAGGCGAAGGACGCGAGGCTAGGGGTTCGAGAAAAGCGGCTGCTTTTCGCCAGAAAGCTCTCGATTGGAGCAGAAGAGTTTATGAATAGTGCTGGTTAATGCACTCCGCGATCTATGTCTCATTGCCGGGGCTATCAAACACGTCGTACAGATCGATGACCGGCTTGTTCAGCGGGTCGGGCAAGTCATATGATATATGGTCGAATGTTCTGCGAGGACAGCCGTAGGCCATGAACGAATACAGCACGACAGACTGGTATCGCATTGCGCAGGAACAATTGACGGGCGTGGCTCTTGCCGTGCAACGGCAAGACGAACTCGACTTGGAGGCCTTGTCCGCCCTGGCGACGGGGATGGCGGAGGCGCTCATGAGAAGTGACCAATTGCTCGTGCAGGCTATGAGCGGTCCCGCAGGCCCTCCGCTGATTACAAATCTCGTGAATGTCGCAATTTTGGCGACAAAGGTCGGTGCCGGACTGGGATACCACGGGAAAGAGCTGGAACGGCTCACCTTCGCGGGGCTCCTGCACGACATCGGTCTCTTTGCCGTGCCGCAGTCGCTGATTACCAAGTCGGGCCGGTTGACTCATGATGAACGTACGCTCATTGAACAACATCCCGAACTTGGCTATGAGGCGATTCGAAAGGCGGGTCAGAAATACGACTGGCTGGCACAAGTGGTGCGCCAGGCGCATGAGCGGTGGAACGGGCAGGGGTATCCTAACAAGCTGAAGGGGCGGCAGATCAGCGAGTTTGCCCAAATCATCGGCGTGGTGGATGTCTTCGATGCCCTCGTGAGCCCGCGCGGCTATCGCCGCCGATTCTTTCCGCACGAAGCGGTTCGAGAATTGATGGTGGCGGAACGGACGGCGTTCCCTCGCGAGGTCCTCAAAGCCTTAATCGAACAGCTGTCGGCCTATCCATTGGGCACCTCGGTACGATTGACCACCGGCGAAATCGGGTCTGTCATGCGCGTCAATATGCGCTATCCACTCCGCCCGGTCGTGTGGATAGAAGGTGATACGATCCGTGGCCAGGGGGGGCGGCAGATCGATCTGAGCCACACTCCGCTCGTATCGATCATCGAAACACTGGAGCCTCCTGACGTCGCGCGCGTGTCGTTTCCAGCGGATGAGATACGCGCCAAGACATCAGATGTCGTTCCCTCGGCATCCGATCAATTTACGGCGCTCTTGGAAGGCTTGGATGCTCTCACCAGTGCGATCCAGGGTGCCGTGGAGTCCAGGACTTCTGTGTCAGAAGGTGGGACCGCGTCGTCGTCGGGCGAGCATCGATGGATAAGTCAGCCGCCTGCGCAGGATTTTATGGATGCCAGTTTTGAAAAGGAAGTGATCGGGTTATTCGCCCTCGAAGCGCATCAATGGCTGGCTCAAATTCAGATGGCGGTGAAACAGCTCGCTGAGGGGGCCAACGGAACGGTGCGTCCGAAGCTCTACGGGATTCTCTTGCATGGCATTACTAATCTTGCCAAATCTGCATCGACGGTGCAACTCCGGGCTATCGAGCAGATGGCCTCAAATCTGCTTCCGATTCTCCACGATGTGGGGCGACAAGAGCCACGTGCGATGACGGTAGCCCTCCAGTCGCTTCAGGAGGGCTTGGATCGAATCAGTCTGGCCGTGCGTCGCTTAGCAGGCGACCACGAGGACGAAGGTGCTGGAACTGATGACATTCCTGTGGAAACAGTGAGCGAATCCGTGCAGACGCTTTCTGCCATCGTGACTGATTTACCCGATGTTCCCCAGTTGCAGGTTCCGCTCACCATGAGCTCCAGCGTCCCGCTCATCCATGCCCTTCGGGATCTGCAGCAAGCCCGTGCCCGGTCGATGCAACCGGCCCGCGATGTGTTGGAGGCGGTGATCCAGCGAGCCGAGCGGGAAGCCGACCATCTTGATGTCGCCGGCGTCGGGCGCATCTTAACTGAACTTGACCGGCTCGACGAAGAGTTCCTTCAAGAAGTCCGTCGGAGGGTTCCGATCATCAGTTCGACGCTTGCGAATATACGAGCGAGCGGGGCGACGGATTTCGTCACGGCGTCTCAGCTCGATCCGATTCTCGAACAGGTCGAGGCTCTCTACGATCTGGCCAGCCATGTGCAGGCGACTATGATCACGATGTTTTTGCAAGGTCTGCGATCCTTTCTTATGGTCGCCGCCTATCGAAAAACGTCGACGTTGGCGCAGCGACTGGGGACGGTTGAGACAAGGATTCATGCATTGATTCCGATGGCGGAACAGTGGGGCAATATAGGACGCGTGGAACGATCAGCCATCAGCGATATCCTGCCAGCGTAGTATCCTGCGGGAATTTCCTCCTTTTATGCCAGGCGTGCCAACCAGCGAAGCTCTAGCGTATCCATAGAGTTGTTCCGCAGCCCGCTAGCCCACATCATCAATGATTGGTTGTCGCTTAATCGTCATGAATAATTCGGGCTAGGAGCCTGTCAGTCTGCACACTTCTGTACGTTCGACGTCAACGAATCTTCAGAGTGTGCAGAATCTGCGCGCTTGTCCCATACAAGTTTCTGCTGAATAATTGCATTTTGGTGAAATTGCACGGATTGTGCTGCCTACTGATTGGGCAATGTGTGAGGTGCTGTGGTACGGCATGGTATTGGTCGCTCATCCACATGGTTATCCACATACCATGCACACCTTTTGTGGACACTGAGAGTGAGGGTACCGATGTTCTGCCTCACTGTCGCCTTTTCCTTTGCGGAGCTTCACGCGGGTGACGGCGAAAGCCCTGACTGAGAGAGGCGTTTGGGTGCCGATGTCTGCCTTCGTACCATTGAGCAAGCCGATGTGTACCTATGATATGAAAATCAGGTATGCCGTCTACCGTTGCTCATCTGTCATCCACAATTTCTCATCTAGTCACGGGGATTAAGCGTTCTGTTCAATCAGACCCGACACAGACCTGCAATCTCCTTTCCTCGTCCATGTAAGAAGCCGCGTAGGGATGTTATGATGCCACCGTCTTGCTGCCGTCTCTTGTCGAGGAGGACAAGTCTGGCAGTATGTATGGTGGGAGAACACATCGATGCCGAAACTTGTGACGATGTTGCGACCGGAGAAGATTGATGAGCAAGCTCGCTACTATGTCCGATCCCATATCCTTCTCCCTGCCGGGACGATCGGACTGGTCTGCATGGTTGGTGGGGTGGGGGCACTTGGCTATCAATTGCTGGTGAATCACACCTACAGCTGGGTGACCTTTCTCACCAGCTCGATCTTGCTCGCGGTCGGAGCGTTGTGTGGGTTCGGGCAGGCACGTTATCACCGCTATCTCTTTACGGCCTTTCCCGAGGTGTATGCAGCACGGATGCGGACAGCTGTGGCTCAACGCAACAAGAAGACCAAGGCTGAGCCGGAGGTGCCGTCGATCGAGCACCCTGGGCGTGCTTTTGTCACTGCGATCTCCATTGCCGGAGCGGCTCTGATATTCGGCGCATCAGCCGCGGCCATCGTACGCGGCGACCTGGACCCA
This sequence comes from Nitrospiraceae bacterium, assembly GCA_036380815.1. Classification (GTDB taxonomy): domain Bacteria; phylum Nitrospirota; class Nitrospiria; order Nitrospirales; family Nitrospiraceae; genus Palsa-1315. The sequence goes on along the minus strand of DASVEA010000063.1, from coordinate 950 downwards.
CTCCCGGCTATGTTGGTGCCCTGGGCAGGATTCTACTGGGCCAAGCTATTTAGTTGGCGTGGAATTGTGGACTAGCAGGCTGCTCAAAAATGCCGCCATCAATCCGTGAGACGTGAATCGTAAAACGTGAATGGTCTTGGAGGAAGAGTACTCGGCAGCCTTACGTTTCACGTTTCACACCTCACGTTTTACGTTTCCTATTCTTGGCCTTTGCCCTGGATGCTGGAGGAGTCGAGTGCGACGCTTCAAGCTTCTTCATTCGCTCTTCCAACGTGCGGATTGCCTGCCGGAGTTCAGGAAGCCGTGGAATCACGGCCTGGGCCTTCACCCAGACTTCATGCGGCATCACGGGAGCCCCTGAGACGATCTGATTGGGTTCGAGGCTGCGGGTGACACCCGCGCGAGCGGCAATCATAACCTGATCTCCGATAACAATGTGGTCTGACAGCCCTGCCTGTCCACCGATCATGACGTGATGCCCCACCCGAGTACTGCCCGCTACCCCGACCTGTGCCACCAGGATCGAATGGGCGCCGATCGTTACGTTATGGGCGATCTGGACAAGATTGTCGACCTTGGTGCCCTGCTTGATGACCGTTTGGCCGACGGTGGCTCGGTCGACTGTGACATTCGCTCCAAGCTCAACGTCATCCTCGATCGTAACTCCGCCGAGCTGGGGAATTTTATAATGCTGTCCCTGATCCTGCACATAGCCGAATCCGTCGCTCCCGATCACCGTGCCGCTGTGAATGATCACCCGCGCTCCGATCGTACAGCCTTCCCTGACGACGACGTTGGGATACAGCAGCGTATCGTCCCCGATCGTCGTATCGTTGCCGACAAAAACACCGGGATAGAGTGTCACTCTCGCGCCAATCGTGACCCGATCTCCCAGGGTGACTCCAGGCCAGATCGAAACATCGGAACCGACCTGAGTATGAACGCCACGG
>DASVEA010000062.1:0-2828 GCA_036380815.1 Nitrospiraceae bacterium | reverse complement strand
TGAGCCGAAGGTGATAGGTTGCCTCCAGGCGTGCTCAATCGCCGTAGTCAGCTCCTGTCGAAACCGCAGCACTTCGTCGGAAGTCAGCCCCTTGCTCTGACTTGTTTTGCTGTCGAACTGATCGTGGTGCACCAGACACAGGAAGACCAGGTTGTCGAATGATGGGTTTGCTGCGTCTCGGTCGAGATGAGCGATCTGGCCGGGCTTGATGCCCGTGTCCCGAATTAAGCCAAAGCAGACGGCGCACCGGCGACGGCAGGCGGCCAAGACCTCAACTTGGGTTTCTTGCGGTACGGTCTTTCTGACCATAAAACGTTCGTGTCGAGGGAACTATTGAGTCCGCCTAACTACTGAGTATACTGACCAGCATATTCTGCTCCATGAATCCAGACAGAATTGGCGCGAGACTAATACAAATGGCCCTTCCAAGCTCGCTCGTTACTCCCTGTAAGGGGTGGCCTGGCTTGGTCCCCAACTGCGCGCGTCCAACGAGGGCCTTCCGAGGGCGCGCGTTGCGCGCGCACGGGGGACTAACCAGGCTACCCCTCCCCCGCTGGCGGCATTTTTCAGCATCCTACTAATCGGCCATTTGGCCTTCTTGGAAAAGCTGGTTCAGTATCGCGTTTTTCTTTTCGGGATCTTTATAGTACTTGAGCGCCTTTGCAAAATTGTCCAGGGCGCTCTCTCGCTTCCCCTTTTGGGAATAGTATTCGGCGATGCCGTGGTAGGCCCGCGGGTCTTGCTCGTTGGACTTGAGGGCTCGATTGAAGGCTTCGTAGGCGTCCTGCATGTGCTGCTTGCCGAGCGCCAGCCAACCGATCGCCGAGTGCGCCGGACCGAAGTTCGGATCGGCGATGAGGGCCGCGTCATACTCCTTCTGTGCCAGATCCAGGCGGCCCCTCGTTTCATAGAGACCTCCCAGCGCAAAATGCACTTCTGCGTCCTTGGGGTTCAGGCGCAACGCCTCCTTGTAGGACTGCAAGGCCGGCTCAAGCTTGCCCTGCTCGGCGAGCGCACATGCGAGGTTTGCGTGTGCGACCGAGTCGTTGGGATGCAACTTAATCACTGCGCGATATTGGGGAATCGCCATCTCCAACCGTCCCTGTTCTTGATAGGCCACGCCCAAGTTGGTCCGCGCCGGCGCATAGGAAGGATCGAGTCGCACAGCTTCACGGTATTCCTTGATGGCCTTTTCGAGGTGGTTGGCCCGCTCATGAATCTGTGCAAGAAAATAATGAGGGTAGGCGGACTGTGGAGCAAGCTTGGCCGATTCCTTGTAGGACGCGACCGACTGTTCGGATTGGCCTGATTGGGCCAGGAACAACCCCATCACGAGATGGGCATAGGCCTGCTCCGAGTGTCGTGCAACGAATCCTTCGATCCACTCTTTGACCTGGGCAATATCTTCGGGTTCTTGTAGACACTTCGGGTGAGTATTCCAGGCTTCGCCGAACTCTCCCCGGAGCAGGTGGATCACGTTCAGGGCAAAATGAGGTCGAGGATCCCGGTCTGTGCCGGTGGCGGGATGGGGGACCCAGGCTAGTGCGGCCTGCTGCGCCTGATCCCATTGACCCTCCAACAACATCGTTTCACATTGTGCTTGGTAGTCGGCCATCGGGGTCGGTCGTAATAGCTATCTGGTGAGGGTGTCCTCCACGTCCGGCGAGGTCGCCTGAATGCGATCACCGAGAGAAGGATAGCGTGCTGCAAGTTTTTGTTTCATCAGCCAGGCCACAGTCCGGTACGACCAATGGCCTTTCACACCGGAGCGAAGTCTCGCGATGTACTCGGCTTCTGCATAGTCCATTTTGAAGAGGCAACGCACCTTGAATCCGAACGGCGTCGCGTAGAGCGACCCCTCCGCGCTCGTTTTCTTGAGCTGTTCGATGTCCAAACGGACCGCGTCCATCGCCTGTCGATACTCCTGATCCAGTCCCGCCTGCACGAGCGGCGGTGGGACCTCATACCCGTGCACCGTCGTAAAATTCTGTTGAATTTGCTGACAACGCCGATGCCGATGCATGTCGCGCCAGCCTCCGATGTCCATCAGTACGTCGAACGTGAAGGCGTAACCGCTGCGGAACTCTTTGATAAGTTCATCGTAGGGCCCTCGTGCACTCATCGCCACGTCGATGGCCTCCTGTTTTTGTTTCTCCGTCCAGGTGCGGACGACCGCGAGGAGACTCCGATAGGGCGCATGCGAGACACGGTACAGCAACGTGGTCACGATTTCGACCAACGGATCGTGGGGGTCGATGAGGTCTACCGGCTCCGTCTCGCCCCAGGACATCGGTTGATCTAATCCGGTTCCCCGGAGAGCGTCCTTCGCGTATTTGGCGAGGTCCTGGTAGACCGACGCTTGATAATCGTTCGACTTGGCATGGCGAGCGAGTGTAGGCGCGAGGGGCTCGTGTGCTCCGGCAGACTGGCCACAGAGCTCACCCCAGAGGTTCACGGGGGACCGTTGGCAGGCATCCTTGAGTTCGTCTCCGATCGCGCGCAATTCCGGTAGTTGTGACGACAGTAGTCTGGTGATTTGCTTCTCCAACGTCCTGATGCTGACGACTTGCCCGACGTTCGTCCTGGCTGCGAGGGGCAGGAGATACCGCGTCACATCGAACGCGCGCGCGGCAATCGTTCGTTGGTAATCGACCGGTTTCATCGACTCGGGGCGTGGCTCACGCTCCGAAATAGATTGGGTCAAGGGTTGGTGTAAGAGTCGATAGATCTCGGCGAGGCTACGGAGAATGCCGTGGTAGGTGCCTTCCGTTTCCGACCCTCGAATGGAATCCGGCACAAACCACCCGCCGGAGGCAAAGTTCTGATAC
>DASVEA010000061.1:0-2422 GCA_036380815.1 Nitrospiraceae bacterium | reverse complement strand
AGTCCCAGCGCATGTGTATTCGAAGGGGTTATGGAGCGTGTGGGATCCGGGCCAGTCGAGGGGAGGGATGGTGGCGGTGTGGGACCAGTTGATCGACACGTGGTGGAGCGGACGGCGTCCCATCTCGCGCAAAGTCAGCTCTCGCGACTCGAGAGCTATCTCCCGTTCCTTGCCACGACGGGAAACATTACTCCGTTTGTCGGGCTGCTCGGAACCGTGATGGGAATCATTGATGCGTTTCGTGAGATCGGTACCCAAGGGACTGCCAGTATTTCTGCTGTCGCTCCCGGCGTGGCGGAGGCCCTAGTCGCGACGGCAGCAGGTCTGTTCACCGCCATCCCCGCGGTGATTGCCTACAATTACTTCCTTACTCGGATTCGCAGCACGGCATTTCGCTTGGATTCAGTTACGATCGAGGTCTTAGCATCCCTCTCAACCTCTGCATCGAAGACGAAACCGGTTCCAGTCGGAGTTCAAGGATGACCCTAGAGTCCCGTCACCGTCGGTTTCTGGCAGAAATCAACGTCATCCCCCTCGTCGATGTGGTCCTCGTCCTCTTGGTGATCTTCATGGTTACCGCGCCGATGCTGTATCGAGGGATGGACATCAAGCTGCCGACTTCTGGCACGAATACGATTAAACCGGAAATGCGTACGGTGCTCACGATCGAAAAGGATCAACGACTGTATCTCGATAAAGATCCGGTCGGGGTGGCCCAGCTGGAACAGAAATTGAAGCTCTTGAAACGAGACAATCCCGATGTGTCGCTGTATCTCAGAGCCGATCGCGACGTGCCCTACGGTGTTGTGGTGCAAATCATGGACGGTGTCAAGAAAGCCGGGATCGAGAAGATCGGGATGGTGACGGAGCCGACAGGGCCGGAGCGCGTGGGAGCGCCGCAAGTTCCGCGTCTCCCGCCGCGAAAAAGTTGACGCAACGTGCGCGAGGGGGCTGGTTGTTATGGCATCCCAGGCGTCGGTCCTGTCAGGCTCGTGGTTCGATCAGGACGATCAATCCAGGCTGACCGCTCGACTCAAGCGAACGCTGGTGCTGTCGCTTGTCCTTCATGTGGTCGTCTTACTCGTGGCGGTGGGGCTTCGGCTTCCGCAACAGGGTGAACGCCCTTTGACGTCTGTGGAAGTATCGCTGGTCAGTCTGCCGACGTCCGTGAGACAAACCGAGTCGGCCAAGCCGGTCGAGTCAGCAAAAGTTTCAGATCCGAAGCCGGCACCGGCGCCATTAGTCAAAGCGGTGGCCCCCAGTGCAGCCCCTTCTGCCGCGCCTCCAAAAGTCGAGAAAAGAAGGGACATGTTGCAGGATCTTCAACTTCCGCCGGATGCGCCGAAGTTTGGAGATTTGAGCCCTGCAACAAAATCGGTGGCTCAGCCCCAACAGCCGGATGTCGCGCAAGACCTGGCCGCGAAGATTCCGCAGCGGTCTACGGTAAGCGAAGATCTGAATCGAGAGTTAGAAGAAGAGCTGAAAAAGATTAAACAGTTTCAGCCTGCGGCCAAGCTGGAGATCCCGAAAGAGGTGAAACCGAGCGAGGCGTTAGTCAAGCCGGCGCCCCAGCAAGAGGTGAAAATTCCGGCGGCCAAGACCCCCGAGACAACCCTGAGGATTTCGGGTACGGCTGGGTCGAATCCCTACTGGGCTCGCGTGCAGTCTATCATCAGTAGCCAGTGGGAACCGCCTCCGGTAGATATGGCAGGACAAACCTATATGATGATTGTCAAGTTTCGGCTTCAACGGGATGGGACGATCAAAGATGTGGTCGTGCAACAGTCGTCCGGGAATGCCTATTTTGATATGGCGGGCCAGCGCGCCGTACTTCGGCCACGAGTCCTGCCCGTGTTTCCCGCCGATATGGCAGACAGTTATAAAGATGTAGAAATGGTATTTCGAGTCGGAGAGTCGGTCGGATGACACAGGTGAAATTGATCAGTGCCTGGTTTGGGGGAGTGCTGCTGCTAGCAGGTGTTGTCGGCATTCTTGAATCCGGTGCGGCGGATGTGTTCCTCGAAGCCACCCGTCCCGACTTCCAAAAGATTTCCCTGGGTGTTGCGGGGATACAAAACGTGGGAGGTCCTGACTGGTTGGGAGGGCGGATTGAAGAAGTCCTCAAAAAGGATGTGAAACGCTCCTTGGTTTTTGATCTGGTGGACTTGCCCAGTCTTGGGATTCAAACACCCAATATCGGCAATGGGATGGGGGCCGGTTCCAAGGCCGTATTCAAACAGGCGGCTGAGAAGGGTGTCTCGGTCTTGGTCTGGGGAAAGGCGGGCCTGAAAGAGGCGGACAAAGAAGCCGACGTGAACATGGAAGGTTTCGTCTATGACAGCGGCAGCGATGAACTTGTGGGGGGGAAGCGTTACGCGGGATCACCCTCGGTTGTGCGGCTGATGGCGCACCGCTTTGCCGA
>DASVEA010000060.1:0-5088 GCA_036380815.1 Nitrospiraceae bacterium | reverse complement strand
GATCGGTTGATCGTCCTTCCGCTGGTCGAGATTCATAGGGTCTTCTTCTAACAGGATGCTGAAACAACCCGCCAGCGTCGTTCTCGCATCGTTCAGACCCTCAACGTACCCCAGAGGGTATGCCTCGGGCCTTCACTCGCTGCGGCCTTGCTGAACGGACTTTTTGAGCATCCTGCGAGAGTATTCTCTTATAGTGCCACACCTGCAGGCCATCGAAGTTCACGCGTATCAAATTGTTTTTCCGCAACCTGCTTGTTCAGCAATCATCGCTCCGCGCTTCCCGTGCCGTGATATTCCTGCAGCGACCGAATGGTAAGCTCTTTCTTGAGGATCGCTTCAATACCCATGACCGCCGCTCGTACCCCCCGGATGGTCGTATAGTAGGCCAGCCCTTTGTTCAGGGCCTCCCGGCGGATCGACAATGAATCGGCGTGCGCCGAGGCGGTAAGCACCGTATTGACCACCAACGCAATCTGCCCATTCTTAATATGGTCCACGATATGCGGCCGCCCTTCTTTGACCTTATTCACCGTTTCCACTTCCAACCCATGGGTGCGCAGGTAGTCCGCCGTTCCCCTGGTGCCCAGAATCTCGAATCCCAATCGCTTCAACTGGTTGGCGACCTCCAAGGCCACCGGACGATCGCTGTCTTTCACGCTGATGAAGGCGGTGCCCCCCTTGGGCAATGCGGACCCGGCTCCGGATTGAGATTTCGCAAAGGCCCAGCCGAAATCGGCGTCGATGCCCATGACCTCCCCGGTGGATTTCATTTCTGGTCCGAGCAATACGTCCACGCCCGGGAACTTGGTAAACGGAAACACCGCTTCCTTCACGGACAAGTGAGACGGTGTCTTGGTCTCGGTGAATCCAAGGTCTTTCAAACTCTTCCCGACCATGGTCTTCATCGCCAGCTTGGCAAGCGGCACGCCGATGGCTTTACTGACGAACGGCACGGTGCGCGATCCGCGAGGATTGACCTCCAGTACATAGATCGTCTCTTCCTTTACCGCAAATTGTGCATTCATCAGGCCGATCACGCCGAGTTCCAGAGCCAACGCCTTCATTTGTCGACGAATCTCTTCGACAACTTTCTGACCGAGCGAATAGGGCGGCAACGAACAGGCCGAGTCCCCCGAATGCACCCCGGCTTCTTCGATATGTTCCATGATCCCAGCCACCACGACGTTCGTCCCATCTGAAATGGCATCGGCATCAACTTCTATCGCATCCGAAAGATACTTGTCGATCAGCACTGGATGTTTCGGCGAAGCTTTGACCGCCGACCCCATATACTCCAGCAATCCGGATTCGTCGTAGACGATCTGCATGGATCGCCCGCCCAACACATACGAAGGCCGCACCATGACCGGATAGCTGATCTGCGAGGCGATCCGAAGGGCCTCGTCTACGGATCGGGCCATGCCACTCTCCGCTTGTCGGAGCCCAAGCTTCGTCAAGAGGTCGCGGAATCGTTCTCGATCTTCCGCGCGATCGATCGCCTCAGGACTAGTGCCCAAAATTCGCACCCCGGCCTTGGACAAGGGCAGCGCGAGCTTGAGGGGAGTCTGCCCGCCGAACTGCAACACGACTCCCAACGGCTGTTCGCGCTCCACGATGTTGAGGACGTCTTCCTCAGTCAACGGCTCGAAATAGAGACGGTCCGAGGTGTCGTAGTCTGTACTCACCGTTTCGGGGTTACAATTCACCATGATCGATTCGATACCTTCTTCGCGAAGCGCCATGGCCGCGTGGACACAACAGTAGTCGAATTCGATCCCCTGCCCGATACGATTCGGCCCTCCACCGAGGATGATCACTTTCTTCCGGTCCGTCGGGCGGGCCTCACATTCGCTTCCGTACGTCGAATAGAGATATGGGGTATGGGCTTCGAACTCTGCGGCGCAGGTGTCGACCCGTTTATAGGTCACCCCTCTTCGGCCCTGGCCGGCCTTAGTCCTCTGCTTCCGGATCGAAGCTGAGGTCACGCCGATGAGCTGTGCGATACGATCGTCTGAAAAACCAAGTTCCTTAGCCTCCCACAGAAGCGACTCCTCAAGCGTCGCTGGTTTCTTTCCCGCCTGGCCGACCAGCAGGGCTTCAAATTGCATCAGCTCTCGGATCTGTTCCAGGAACCAGGGGTCGATCTTCGTGAGGGCAAACAAGTCTTCATTGGACAGGCCGAGACGCATGCCATCCGCCACGTGCCAGAGTCGTTCGGCCATCGGGGTTCGCAGATGTTGGCGAATCCGCTCCAGCGCTGGTTGCCGATCAAGCCCATCAGGAATGCCGCGATCCAACCCCTCCCGCGAGGAGAGCCCGTTCATGTTCAACTCCAGCGAACGAATCGCCTTCTGCAGGGACTCTTTAAAGGTACGCCCAATCGCCATCACTTCGCCCACCGATTTCATCTGCGTCGTGAGGGTGGGATCGGCCCCTCGGAACTTTTGGAAGGCAAAGCGAGGGATCTTCACCACCACATAGTCGATCGTGGGTTCGAATGAAGCTTTTGTCACACCGGTGATGTCATTGGTGATTTCATCCAACGTGTAGCCCACGGCAAGCTTCGCGGCAATCTTGGCGATGGGAAATCCCGTCGCTTTGGAGGCGAGCGCGGAACTCCTCGACACGCGTGGATTCATTTCGATGACCACCATGTCGCCGTTCTTGGGATCCAGGCCGAATTGGATGTTCGACCCGCCGGTATCGACGCCGATCTCACGGATGATCCGAACCGCAGCATCCCGCATGCGCTGGTACTCTTTGTCCGAAAGCGTCATGGCCGGCGCGACCGTGATGCTGTCACCCGTGTGTACCCCCATCGGGTCCAGATTTTCAATCGGACAGACAATGACGACATTGTCTTTGAGGTCCCGCATCACCTCCAGTTCGTATTCTTTCCACCCGATCACGGATTCTTCGATCAGAAGTTGGCCGATGGGACTCATGGCAAAACCCCACTCGACAATCTTATCGAACTCTTCCCGGTTGTACGCAATATTTCCACCGGTCCCGCCCATGGTGAACGACGGTCGAATGATCGCCGGAAATCCGATCCGTTCGAGAACCTTGATGGCTTCTTCACGGTTATGCGCCGTGCCGCTGGCCGGCACTCGCAACCCGATTCGCTGCATCGCATGCTTGAAGGCTTCTCGATCCTCGGCCTTATGAATCGCCTCGGCGGACGCCCCGATCAACCTGACGCCGTATTTTTCGAGCGTCCCCCGCTTGACCAATTCCATCGTCGTATTCAACGCGGTCTGTCCCCCCATGGTCGGGAGCAGGGCGTCGGGACGTTCGCGCTCGATCACTTTCTCGACAACCTCGACCGTGATCGGCTCCACATAGGTCCGATCCGCCAACTCAGGATCGGTCATGATCGTCGCAGGGTTGCTATTGATGAGAATCACCCGGTAGCCTTCTTCTTTGAGCGCTTTGCAGGCCTGCGTGCCGGAATAGTCGAACTCGCAAGCCTGACCGATCACGATCGGGCCAGACCCGATCAGTAAAATGGACTTGATATCTGTTCGCCTTGGCACGGAAACCTCGTTTCAGCGTCAACTGGTTTGTAGCATCGGCCCGATCGCCGGCCGGTATGGCGCGGGTGCCGGTGGAGCCGCCCCTCCCCCCGAGGCATGATAGTACTTGAGCGCCTCGGGCAGCCAGGCTTCGATCTGATTGATACGCGTCAAGTCGGATGGATGGGTGGAAAGAAACTCGGGAACCGACTGTTGCGAGCGAAAGCAGACCTTGCCGATCATCATCCTCGGGCAGCCGCTCATACGCTCCCAAAACGGCACGGCTTCACGCGGATCGTACCCGGCCTGCGCCATCAATCGAAGCCCGATGTAGTCGGCTTCCGATTCTTGTTTCCGATTGAAGGGCAACGACACATTGACTCCGTACGCCCCCAACAAGCCCTGGATCGCACCGGCGTTGGCATGCCCGGATGCCGCCGCACCCAATGCGCCCAATTGCGCAATTTGGTCCAAGATACTCCGGCTCATGCGCTCCACCCCGTGACGCTGCAACGCATGCGCGACCTCATGACCCATCACCGTCGCTAATCCAGCATCGTCTTTCGTAATTTTGAGAATCCCGGTGAAGATGGCGACTTTGCCACCTGGGAGCGCGAAGGCATTGACCATCTTATCGTCTTGAATGACCGCGAACTCCCACTGATACTCCGGCTTGTTGGCGGCTTCAGCGATTTTTCGTCCCACGCGGTGCACCAACTCATTCACTTCCGCGTTGTCACTGAGCGGAGCAGCCCGTAAGACCTCGCGGTATGCGCTCAATCCATATTGCAGTTCCTTCTCTTCGGAGAAAAAGATCACCTGATCGCGGGCCGTGCCCGGCGCGCGATAACAACCGGTCAGGCTGCTGAACAGGCTCAGGGCCGCCCAAACCCCAAGGGCCGTACAGAGGCTCATCGCCCCCTGGGCTCCCAGAGCCAGCATTGCCCGGCGTCCGACCGGCGTCGCTAAGAATTTGTCAATTTTGTGATCTGATGATTGAATCATTGCAGAATCACTTCAATGAACACATCGATATATCACTCAAAGAGAAATTTTGGTCATGGCATCCAGAGGTACATGAACTGCGGCGTTCCACCCCGCACCATCGACAGCAAATCCAAATTGGCTAACCCGGTGATGCCCGAACTCGTCCCGAACAGGCGCGAATAGATATTATTCTGATACTCCCCCCGCCGCCCATAGGTCACGACCCGCGCTTCCGTGAGACCCGCTTTCTTCTTGGCCATTTCGAGCGCGTCATCAAGATACCCGATCTCGTCGATCAAACCTGCCGCCTTGGCCTGATCTCCGGAATAGATCCGTCCATCGGCGAGTTTCTTGATTTGATCAGCCGACAGATTGGGACGCCCCTCCTGTACTACTGCCAGGAACCGGAGATAGAACGAGTCAATCACACCTTGAAAGATCCCCCGCTCCTCAGCCGTCATGACCCGGAAGGGTGAGCCCATGTCCTTGCGGGGACCGGACGTGATGGCGTTGGCCTCGACACCCACTTTTTCGAGCAATCCTCTGGCGTTGACGGTCAACATGATGACGCCGATACTGCCCGTCA
>DASVEA010000059.1:0-5205 GCA_036380815.1 Nitrospiraceae bacterium | reverse complement strand
CCTTCAAAACTTCGACTCCGTCACAGACTGCTCGGTCTTAGGCGACGGACGTTTCCCGGCCACCTTGGATAGAAGTCCCACGACGCGTTCCGCAGGACCAAGCAAGGCATACCCGGCGAAGATAACAAATAGCATAACTTGGGGCCAGGCGGCTACGAGCATAAGCGCCAAAATTCCCCACACAAGATAAGTAATGTGCTGACCGCCGCGGAACTTCATGTCTTTAAAGCTCCGATACTTGATGGTGCTCACCATCAAGAACGAAAGGGTCAGCGTAATAATCAGGACGAGGAGGGGCTTCACCTCCGTTCCAATCCTGACGCTATAGTGGTCGAAAATCACGAGCGACGCCACGACCCCTGCCGCTGCAGGAATAGCCAGCCCAGTAAAGTACTTGCCGTCCGACACGGCCACAGCCGAATTAAACCGGGCCAACCGAACCGCACCCATCGCCACGTAGGCGAACATCACCGCCACACCAAACGTACCCTGTCCGCTCAGCGCCCAGGAATAAATCAAGAGGCCGGGAGCAACCCCGAACGACACTACGTCGGACAACGAGTCGTATTCGAGGCCGAAATGGCTGGTGCTGTTCGTCAACCGCGCCGACTTTCCATCGAGCACGTCGAAGATCATCGCCACCAGGATTGCGACCGCTGCGACCATGTAGTTCGCATTGAACACGGACAGCATCGAATACACGCCGCACAGTAGATTCCCTGTCGTAAAAAGATTCGGGATCAGGTGCATGGCGGCTTTGCGCCGCTTCCCATCTCTTCCGAATGATTGACGAAGTCCGGTGGTTTTCATTGTAATTCTCCCAGGATAGTCTCCCCACCTTTGACTCGATCGCCGACTGCAACTTTTACAACCGTCCCGATAGGAAGAAACGTATCCATCCTCGACCCAAATCGAATCAAGCCGAAGCGCTCACCGCGCACGGCCCGATCTCCCGATGAGATCCAACAGACAATCCGTCTGGCAATCAACCCGGCCACCTGCACACAAAGCACCTTCGCACCCTGCACTGTCCGAATCATCAGGGCATTTTGCTCGTTCCTCAACGTTGCATCCGGCCTGCTGGCCACGAGAAATAAACCCGGCTGATACCGCACCTCCTCGACGACCCCTTCACAGGGGATCCGATTAATGTGCACATCGAACACGTTCAAGAAAATGGTGAGTCGAATGCTGCGATCCTTAATGAATCGTGGCTCGAACTCTTCTTCGATGGCGATGACTTTCCCGTCACCGGACGCCACGACAAGACGCGGCCCCTGAGGAACCACTCGTGAGGGATTGCGAAAGAACCAAGAGACAAAGAGCGTCAGGATCGCCGCCCCGACCGACACAATGATCCAGCCCAGCCATCCTGCTATCAGTGTAACGCCGGCGGCGGCCCCGATGAAGGGAATTCCTTCTTTGGCAAACGGGATGCCGACGGCACGATCTGCCACAGAGCCCTCACTCCTCAGTTTTTGTTCTTATCGACCAGTTGGTCCTTCTTCAGCCAGGGCATCATCGCCCGCAGCCGGCCCCCGACCTCTTCGATGGGATGGGCTTCACCTTTAGCCAGCAGCGCATTGTAGACCGGACGGTTCGCCTGATTCTCCAGCACCCACTCTTTGGCGAACTGGCCTTGCTGAATTTCGCCCAAGATTTTCTTCATTTCCTGCTTTGTCTGCTCCGTCACAATCCGAGGACCCCGAGTGATATCACCATACTTGGCCGTCGTACTGATGGAATACCGCATGTTGGCAATGCCGCCCTGATAGATCAAGTCCACGATCAATTTTACTTCATGCAGGCACTCGAAATAGGCCATCTCCGGGGAGTAGCCGGCTTCCACGAGCGTCTCGTACCCGGCCTGGATGAGAGACGTAAGTCCTCCACAGAGGACGACCTGTTCGCCAAAGAGGTCCGTCTCGGTTTCTTCCCGAAAGTTTGTTTCGATCACACCAGCCCGCCCGCCTCCAATCGCACTGGCATAGGCAAGGCCTACCTGCTTAGTCGTTCCGCTTGGATCCTGATGGATCGCGAGCAAGCACGGCACCCCGCTGCCTTTCGTATATTCCGATCGAACAAGATGGCCCGGTCCTTTAGGCGCGACCATGAACACATTGATCGTGGACGGCGGCACAATTTGCCCAAAATGAATGTTGAAACCATGGCCAAACGCGAGAGAGGAGCCCGGCTTCAGATTCGGGGCAATGTCCTGCCGATAAATGGCCGCTTGCGCTTCGTCAGGCGCGAGAATCATGACGACATCGGACGCCTTGACAGCATCGGCCACCGGCATGACTTTCAGTCCGCTTTGCTCCGCCTTCTTCCATGAGGCGCCTTCGCGCAACCCAATGACAACGTTCACGCCGCTCTCCTTCATGTTGAGCGCATGGGCATGGCCCTGACTGCCATAGCCGATCACCGCCACTTTCTTGTTCCGAATCTGTTGAATATCGGCGTCTTTATCGTAGTAAATCTTCATCGATCACTCCTGGGGTAATAGCCGTGTCAAGAAACCGATTGGACGTTGAGTCCGAGATGACGTCTATTCGCGGACAACCTTTTTCGCCTGCACACCCGTCGACCGGATCGACTCGCGGGCAACCGCAACCCGTCCGGTACGTGTGAGTTCTTTGATTCCGAGGGGCTGCAGCAGGTTGATGATCGCTTCGATCTTTCGTGGATCCCCGGTCACCTCGATCGTGTACGTCGCCGGCGTGGAGTCGATGACGTTGGCCCGGAAAATATCGGCGATCCGCAACGCTTCCGCCCGATCTTCCGGCCTCGTATGCACCTTGATGAGCGCCGTCTCCCGCGAGACAAAATCGCTCTCGTTCAGATCCACGACCTTAATGACGTCGATTAACTTATTGAGCTGTTTCACGATCTGCTCGATGATCCGCTCGTCTCCTGACGTCACGATGGTCATCTGCGACATGGACGCATCGAGCGTCGGCGCCACAGAGAGACTTTCGATGTTGAATCCGCGACCGCTAAACAGGCCGGCAACGCGAGACAACGAACCAAACTTATTCTCCACGGTCACCGAAATAATGTGTTCCATCCCCAATCTGTACTCCTGACACCGACGGTTAGGCCGTGAGGATCGTATCTGAATCTTTCGGAGCGACCTGCCCCGCTCCAGACTGCTTACTTTTCAAGGCCGGTGGATCTTCCAAAATCATTTCATGGTTGCAGCCGCCAGCGGGGATCATCGGATAAACGTTTTCATATCGATACGTCGGCACATCGACGATGACCGGTTTGTTCACTGCGATCGCTTCCTTGAGGACGCCATCGATCTCAGAGGGCTTGCTGGCCCTGAGCCCGACTGCTCCGTACGCCTCTGCCAACTTGACAAAATCCGGCGTCGTCTCCAAATCGCTCGAGGCATACCGCCCTTCGTAGAAGAGATCCTGCCATTGCCGGACCATCCCGTGAAATCGGTTATTAATCACGATGATCTTGACCGGCAGCTTATGCACCACCGCCGTCGCCATTTCTTGCATATTCATCTGGATACTGCCGTCGCCGGCGATGCAGAGGACCAGCCGGCCTGGAAACGCGGCCTGCGCCCCCATGGCTGCGGGAAATCCGAACCCCATGGTCCCAAGTCCCCCCGAGGTCAACCAGCGATTCGGCTTCGCTAACTTAAAGTACTGGGCGGCCCACATCTGGTGCTGACCGACATCGGTCGAAACGATCGGGTCCCGATCTTTCGTGAGGTCATAGAGCCGCCTGATGACATGTTGCGGTTTGATCGGCCCATCCGCTTCTTGTTGATATGCGAGAGGATGAGCCTGTTGCCATTCACGAATCTGATTCCACCAGGGCTTGCGCAATTCCTGTTGATCGCCGTTCACCGTGGCGCGAAGAATCTGAATCAACTCACGAAGCACGGCCTTGCAGTCGCCGACGATTGGAATGTCGACATTGACATTCTTCCGAATCGAGGTCGGATCGATATCGATGTGGATGACCTTGGCGTGAGGACAAAACTCGGAGACCTTTCCGGTGACACGATCGTCAAACCGTGCCCCGATGGCCACAACAAGATCGGAATAGTGCATGACCATATTCGCCCAATAGGTACCGTGCATCCCCAACATGCCCATGGACTGGGGATGTTCGCCGGGGAAGGCGCCCAGCCCCATCAACGTCATGTCGACCGGCATATGCGTCAGTTCAGCCAACTCCATCAATTCTTGCGACGCACCCGAGAAGATGACCCCGCCGCCGACATACAGCACCGGCTTCTTTGCCTTTGTCATGGCCTCAGCCGCTTGCTTGATCTGCCACTTATTCCCTTCATACACTGGATTGTAGCTACGGATGGAGACGGAACTCGGATAGGTAAATTCCGCCTTATCCATGGATACGTCTTTCGGAATGTCCACTAACACCGGCCCTGGACGCCCCGTCGTCGCAATGTAGAAGGCTTCTTTGATCGTCGTCGCCAACTCGGCCACATCTTTCACAAGAAAGTTGTACTTGGTGCAGGGACGGCTCAAGCCGAAATTGTCTGCCTCTTGGAATGCATCGTTCCCAATCAGGCTGGTAGGGACTTGTCCGCTAAAACAGACCAGCGGCACGGAATCCATGTAGGCATCCGCCAAGGCCGTGATCACGTTCGTCAGGCCGGGTCCGGAGGTCACAAGGCACACCCCGGCCTTACCGGTCGCCTTGGCATAGCCTTCTGCCATATGGCCTGCACCCTGTTCATGGCGAGTGAGGATCACCTCAATGTCCTTCTGCTGGTGAAGCATGTCGAAGATCTTCAGAACGACACCACCGGGAAGCGCAAAAATCGTCTTGACGCCCTCCCGCTTAAGGCATTCGATGAGGATCTCAGCACCTGTGAGCTTCATAACAGAACCTCCACCCTTGCCACCGGTGAGAAGCTGGCAGAGGAATCATGCGTATACGATAAGCCGCGTCTTGTCCTGATAGACCAGCCACGACTCCCACGATCACTCAGAACGTTCTGAAAAATCAGGGGGAAATATGATTGATCCTATCACCACGCGTTTCCACCCGTCAATAGTAGGGCAGGTCCGGGAGTCTCCTTCCCTGACAGTCTGGCTCCACACATGGTACCATCCGGCTTCATCTCACTGGCCCTGAGTCGCGCCTCCATGAGCATGCCTGTCCGTGTGACCATTCTGTCTCGTGAAGACTGCCATCTGTGCGGAGTCGTGTACC
>DASVEA010000058.1:0-2472 GCA_036380815.1 Nitrospiraceae bacterium | reverse complement strand
TTGGTCGCGGCCTCCGGCTTTAGCGTCGGGACCTATAGCGCCGGTATCATTGCCGCGCTGTTGTTCCAACTGGCGGCGGTCATCGACTGCTGCGATGGTGAAGTGGCCAGGCTCACGTTCACCGAATCGCCGTTCGGAGCCTGGCTCGATATCGTAATGGACAACGTGGTCCACATGGCGATCTTTGCCGGCATTGCCGTGGGCTCCTACCTGGGCGTGGCTGGGAGCGACGGTGCGTGGGCTCCTCTCGCCCTGGGTTCGGCAGCGGTCCTTGGAAATGGGCTCTCGTTCTGGCTAGTCACCCGGGCACAAAGGATCAAGTTCGCGAGTGGATGGAAGACACCGGTGCAGGCTGCCTGGTCTGACTTCATGCTCAAGAACGTCGCGAGCCGCGATTTCTCCGTCATCGTGCTGATTTTTGCTGTGATCGGCAAGCTCGATTGGTTCCTCTGGATGGCCGCGATCGGATCCGTGGTGTTCTCGCTCCTGATGCTCTGGGTAATCAGACCCTCCGCCACTACCCGTGCTTAAGCTCTTCCTTCTCTGTGCCGGCCTGCTGGCCCTCGGTTTCATCGTATGGCATATCGGTCCTGAACGCATCTACGACGTGGCTGCGCGACTCGGGCCGGTCGCACTCCTTGTCATGCTGATTCCCTCTGTCATCATGTACCTCGTCGAAGCGTACGGATGGAAAGTCACGCTTGGTCCGTCAGCGAAGGATCTTCCGTTCTGGCGTGTACTCGCGATCAAGACCGCCGGTGAAGTGGTGAACATGACCACGCCGGCAGGCTACCTCGGCGGCGAACCACTCAAAGCCTATCTGCTCACGAAATATCATGTGCCGTCGGTGGAAGGGTTCGCCTCGGTCGTCATAGCAAAAACGACAAAGACGATTGCAGAAGTGCTCTTCATCTTCTTGGGCGTCGTGCTCACGTTCTGGACGCTCAGCGACGACGGTTCAACCGGGCAGAAGGTCCTCGCGGCTTGGCTGAGTGTCGGCCTACTGCTGTTTGGGACTGCCGCATTCGTGTTCGTGCAGCGGCTAGGACTCTTTGCGGGGGTGTTGGAATTTTTGCGGAAGATCGGACTGAGGATTCGCTATCTCGAAGCACGCGAGGAAAAGTTACGGTCACTGGATCGAATGATCTTGGGATTCTATCGCCATAACCGTCCGGCCGTGTATTCCTCCACCGGGCTGTTCTTTCTTAGTTGGATGGCAGAAGCGGTGGAAGTGTACGTCTTCATCTGGTTTCTGGGGGGGCCTGCCCTGGCTCTCCCCGCCATCTCTATAGCCGCCCTCTCCGTTTTTATCAAAGGCACCACCTTCTTCATCCCTGGCAGCCTTGGCGCCCAAGATATCGGGAACTTGTTCTTACTGCAAGATTTCGGGTACTCTGAGGTCACCGGTATCACCTTTGCTCTGCTGAGGAGATTCCGGGAGATGGTATGGATCGGGACCGGACTACTGTGTCTAACGATGCTGCGTGGGCGTGCGGCAGAAATTCAGGAAAGTCGCACTGTTGACTCTGGAAATGGTTCCTGAAGCCGTTTTCCACTTCTACTTCATCTCTGGAAACCTGTGCGCCATAGATGGCGGGAATGTGCTATTGTATTATTGAGAGTCATTGGATATTTTGAAGTCACCGCCATCGCTCTTGCGTGACTCCGTCAGTTTCAGGAGCTGACCTGGAGTGGACTAGGCCTGTTCTGCTTGGCTATCATCGATAGGTGGTCGGTGGTTATTCAGAAAGGTTGCACTCACAACCCCGGCAATAGTTCCTGACACCGTTCTCTCCCCTCTAGCGAGCTTGGGAGGATAGAGGATATTTGAGAAGAAGGCGGGTCGCTCATTGCGCGTAATGAAGGACGGATTCCCGTTTCCCCTATGACCTGTTTGTTTATTTCCGCTCATTGTGGATACCTGGAGTAACATGCTCAGACTTTTCCTACTCTTCTGTGGCCTCCTCACCCTCGGTCTCATCGTTTGGCATATTGGTCCGGAGAACATCTACGATGCGGCGGCGCAACTCGGGCCGGTCGCACTCCTCGTTATGCTGATTCCTTCCGCCATCATGTACGCCGTCGAAGCGTACGGATGGAAAGTCACGCTTGGCCTGTCGGCAAAGGAGATTCCGTTCTGGCGTGTGCTCGCGATCCGGACCGCCGGTGAAGCGGTGAACATGACTACGCCGGCCGGCTACGTCGGCGGCGAGCCGCTCAAGGCCCATCTGCTCAGAAAGCATCATGTGCCGATGGAGGAAGCGTTCACCTCGGTCATCATTGCGAAAACAACCATGACAATTGCCGAAGTGTTTTTCATACTGCTCGGCATCGCACTGGGTGTGTGGCTGTTAGATAGGAACGAGTCATTCGGTCAGACTCTGCCTACTGCACTCTTGAGTGTGGGCCTGCTGGCCTTTGTGAGTGCCGGTCTTGTGTTCGTGCAGCGGCAAGGACTCTTTACCTGGCTAT
>DASVEA010000057.1:0-3933 GCA_036380815.1 Nitrospiraceae bacterium | reverse complement strand
ATTTTGGGACCGGGCCGTACCGTCCGATCCTGCCTGGCAGCACAATACGAGGAATGCCGGTGAGGACAATGGTCATAGCCACCTGCGAGGTCAGCTGCAAGGGCCATCGGTCACCATTCCCTTCCTAGACGGGACGATGTTGCTGGGGACCTGGCAACAGATTGTCATCGTCGATTTCGATACCAGATCCCGGACCAGGGAACTCATTTTCCAAATCGTGGGTGAATGATCAGAAAGAAACGGCGAGTCGGAATAGGAGCCTGGCCTGTCGTGTCGGCGGGACTCTTGCTCATCAGCCTCTGGCCTGTCATGTCGGCGGCGGAGTGGGGCAAGCCGTTGGGCGGAGCCTATGGCGGGCCTGAAGGGAAGCCGCGCGTCGTGACGCCCTCGCCCGCTGAGTTGGGCGCGGATGAGCGGGCCACGATGGCTGTGTTCGAGCGGGCGACGAAATCCGTGGTCTTCATCGCGAATAAGGCGATTCAACGGGACCCCTGGTCATTCAATCTCTTCGAGGTCCCGCAAGGGTCCGGAACGGGATTCGTCTGGAACAAGCAGGGCCACATCGTCACTAATTTTCATGTCGTCTACGGGGCGAACTCGGTTACCGTCACGCTGGCCGATCGGACGGAGTATAAGGCCACGCTCATCGGTGCCGACCCCGATCACGATGTGGCGGTGCTGCAGATTCGTGCGCCGGAAGAGGCGCTTTCGCCCCTCACCGTCGGGTCATCGCAGGATTTGCGCGTCGGACAGAAAGTATTGGCGATCGGGAATCCGTTCGGCCTGGATCATACGCTGACGACCGGCGTGGTGAGTGCCTTGGGGCGGACGATCAAGTCCTTATCGAACCGGACGATTGAAGGGGTCATTCAGACTGATGCCGCCATCAATCCGGGAAACTCCGGTGGGCCACTGCTCGATAGCGCCGGTCGATTGATCGGCGTGAATACGCAGATTGTAAGCCCGAGCGGGGCCTTCGCCGGAATCGGATTTGCCGTGCCGGTCGACACAGTTAATCGCATCGTCCCAGAGCTGATCAAGTACGGCAAACTCATCCGTCCGGGGCTCGGGGTCTCGCTCGTTCCCGATGCGATGGCCAAGCGGTGGGGGATCAAGGGGCTGATTATCGGTAAGGTATCGCCTGGCTCCGGGGCGGAGAAGGCCGGGCTGAAGGGCGCGCGCGAGACCGTCGACGGACGGGTGGAGTTGGGCGACATCATTACGGCGGTCGAAGGCAAGCCGGTCGGGACCCTGGACGAACTGATGGAAACGATGGAGCATCACAAAGTCAACGATCAGGTCATGGTCGAGCTCTTACGGGGGACCCGCCGCGAACGTGTGTCCGTGACCCTCCAAGCCGTCAATTGAGCGGCAATCCGTAAGGCCGCTATGGTAGGATCACCCATCTGTTCCGCATGGAGGACCACCGATGAGTGATCGCCGACCCGCTAAGCCACAGGATCCAGAATCCAACGGGAAGACGGAGGATGCCGCGAATCCGTCGATGCGGATGGAGTCCGATCCGCTTGATCTCATAGAGCAATGCCTCGCCTCATTTCCCGACAGTGACCCCCGGCAGAAGATCCTCTACAAGTTGCGCCATGCCGTGATCCTCGGGCAAGCTGCACAGCAGAAGCGGGAGGTCGAATTCAAGAAAGTCGCTGACGTGATCGCGAAGCTCACGGCGCCGGCCAATCGGGTCGGTACCCTGCTTGAGGTGCCGGGTGAAGGTCTCGCACGGATCCTGGTGGGAGGCGCTGAGTATTATGCCGCGGTTGATCCACGGGTGCAGGCCGCCGAGTTAAAGATCGGTGCCCAGATTCTGGTCAACGAAGCCTACGCAGTCATTAAGATATTGGGCTACGACCGCAATGGGCCTGTGTTGAAAGTGGCGGAAGCGTTGGCAGATGGGCGACTTCGTTTCGAGCAAGAGATGGGGCGGCAGGTCTTGATCCTCCAAAGATCGAGCGATCTTGTCGGCGTGGACCTGAAGGTCGGCGATGAGGTGCGTATCGAGCCCAGCCTTCACGTGGCGATCGAGAAATTGGAAGACCGGAAAGCCAAGTCCCACTTGCTCGACGAGGTTCCCACTGTCACATGGGAGCAGATCGGGGGGCAAACGGAGGCGATCGCAGCCATTCAGAAGGCGATCGAGTATCCCTTGCTCCATGCGGAGACGTTTCAGCGTTTCAAGTTCACTCAACCGAAGGGCTTCCTGCTCTATGGCCCTCCCGGCTGCGGAAAGACTTTGATAGGGCAAGCGGCAGCTGCCAGTCTCTCAAAGCTGGTGGGGGAGTCAGGCCAGGGCGCGCCCGGTGTGAAGGGGGACAAGTTGCCGGTGACTCGAGGGGCCTTCCTCCACATCAAGGGGCCCGAGATTCTGAATATGTGGTTGGGGGAATCGGAGCGGATGGTCCGGGATCTCTTCGCTCAGGCCCGCGCTCGTCGGAGCGAGGGGGCGTTGCCATTTATTTTCATCGACGAGGCAGAATCGATTCTCGGCTCGAGACGGGCGTCTCGTTCATTCAACATCTCCAGCACCTTAGTGCCGATGTTCTGCTCCGAGATGGACGGGATCGAGTCGTTGCGCGATGTGGTGATCATTCTGGCTTCGAACCGGCCGGATCTGATCGACCCGGCCGTGCTGCGGCCAGGGCGTATTGATCGCAAGATCAAAGTGAGCCGTCCGAATCGTGACTCGGCGGCAGCGATACTGAACGTGTATCTGACAGATGATCTGCCGCTGGACCGGCAATGGATTGACCAGCACGGCGGAGATCGGAAGAAGGCCTGTGCCGACCTCAGCGAGCATGCGCTCTCCGCGATCTTCTCGCGCATCGATGAGAATCGACTTCTATCGATTCGGCTGCGAAGCGGACAGAATAAGGTCCTCTATCGAGGCGATCTGATCAGCGGTGCGATCCTGGCTTCAATCGTTCAACGGGCGAAGGAGCAGGCAATCGATCGCATGATTGCGGCCGGCAGGGCTGAGCAGGGCGGCATGACGTTGGACGATCTGGTGAACTCCGTGCACGCAGAATTCCGGGAGGGCGAGATGTTGCCGCCCGATGATGCGGCGGAAGAATGGCTCAAGCTCCTTGATCACCATCCGGAACAGGTGGTGGGGGTCTCGTCGTTTCGGAGGGGGCGGCAGTCCGAAGAGAAGCTGATAGGACAGATTATATAAGGGATCAGGTGGCTGGGGGTTCTCTTTGCTCCCAGAGCGCGCACGATCAGAATGTGCTCGCTCGATGGGCGCAGTCGAGCGCACCCCAGCCCCCTGATCGTGATTCTGTCCCTGGGACTGGTGAGGAACATGGGAACGAGGATGCGGTTATTCGGCATCGAAACAGAGTATGGGATTACCAGGGAAGACCAGGACGAGGTCGATCCGGTCGTGGAGTCGATGGAACTGGTACGAGCCCATCTGACGGCCTCGTTCGAGCGTCGCTGGGACTACGGCGGTGAAGATCCGCACGAGGATGCGCGGGGGTTCAGAGTATCCGGCCTGCAGCAAGATAAAGAAGAGGACGAGTTCGCCAAGGTCGATGCCCATCGGCCGTTTTCGTTTCATGAGATGAAGAGCGATCTGGTTCTTCCGAACGGCGCACGCTTTTATAACGATCATACGCACCCTGAATATTCCACGCCTGAGTGCCGGACACTATCAGATCTCCTTGCCCATGACCGTGCCGGGGAGCGTATTGTCCAGCGGGCTGCGGAGCGCCGTAACCATGCGATCGGCGGGTCCCAGGTGCAGCTCTACAAGAACAACACGGACTTTCACGGACATAGTTA
The DNA here is from genome assembly GCA_036380815.1 of Nitrospiraceae bacterium. Lineage (GTDB taxonomy): Bacteria > Nitrospirota > Nitrospiria > Nitrospirales > Nitrospiraceae > Palsa-1315. Next base: position 135 of record DASVEA010000057.1, on the reverse strand, counting down.
CGGCTGTCACGACAACTATCTCGTTTCACGCTCGATTCCCTTCCCTTCGCTGGCTGCGGGGCTGCTGCCGTTCCTTGTCAGCCGGCAGGTCATTGCTGGAGCCGGCAAAGTCGGCGTGGAAGGTCAAGAGAGCGG
>DASVEA010000056.1:0-4635 GCA_036380815.1 Nitrospiraceae bacterium | reverse complement strand
GCGAGAACGAAGCTGGCGGACTATTTCAGCATCCTGCTAGAAAGGCGACTCCCAGGTAACAAGACATGACCATTCAGAGACCTCTCGATAACCAACACGTCATCGAAATCAAGCCGCTGCCCTCGCCGCGAACGATCAAGTCAAAACTGCCGATTACCGACCAAGCCGCCGCACTGGTTATTGAAACCAGGGATGACATTCGTCGCATTCTGCATGGCCAAGACCATGAGCGCCTACTGGTGATCGTCGGCCCCTGCTCGATCCATGATCCCGATGCCGCCTACGAATATGCCGGCCGATTGAAACCAGTGGCGGATGCGTTGCGCGATCGGTTGCTCATCGTCATGCGCACCTACTTTGAAAAGCCCCGTACCACGGTTGGGTGGAAGGGTCTGATCAACGATCCTCATCTGGACGGCACCTGCGACATCGCCACCGGGATGGAACTCGCGAGAACGATTCTCCTCAACATCAACAAACGCGGGGTCCCCTGCGCGGCTGAAGCGTTGGACCCGGTGTCACCCCAATACATCGCCGATCTCTGGAGTTGGGTCGCCATCGGCGCCCGCACCACCGAAAGCCAGCCGCACCGGGAAATGGCCAGCGGGCTGTCTATGCCGGTCGGCTTCAAGAACGGGACAGAGGGCAATCTTCATGTGGCCTGGAATGCGATGGTCGCCGCGAAGCAGCCTCATCATTTTCTGGGCATCAATGCCGATGGACTCACCTCCATCATCAAGACCACCGGCAACCCCGATCGGCATATCGTACTACGAGGCGGCGGCGGTAAAACCAATTATGAGGCCGAACATGTGGCCCGCGCGGAGGCCGTTGTAGAGAGCGAGGGCATCGTTCGTCCCATCATGATCGACTGTTCGCATGACAACTCCGGTAAAGACCATCGGCGCCAGGGTTTGGTCGCGCGCGAAATCCTCCGCCAGTTCCGCGATGGCCGCCGATCCATCATGGGACTGATGCTCGAAAGCAATCTGAATCCCGGCAAGCAGACCTGGCAGCAGGGGAAAGCGCTGACCCACGGCGTTTCCATTACCGATGCCTGTCTCGGCTGGGAAGAGACAGAATCACTTCTCAGCGAGCTGGCCGAAGCCATTACTCCACGTCCGGTATAACCTCTCAAGAGCTCATTCTCTTTCTGTTCTCCACCATCGTGCTAGTCTCTCCAATCCATCACTTCGCGCACGATCCATTCTGCTTCTCTCTACGGCCAGACAAGATCGCATAGCGACAGGGACCAGAAACAACGAGACGAAGGTCGAGACGATACTCCCTCCAATTGAGACCGCTCCGATTCGACGGAGGCCGGCTACCCCGGCGCCGGAAGCGAGCGCGAGAGGAAGGTTGATTGATAGTACCGGCCGACAATCTGACGCAGGTATCTTGACCTTTTGACCCTGACCCTCTCCGAATGGCCTAGGGCATAACCTCGTTGCCTGACGATCGATACGGCAGCTCGTTGGCATGGAGAGACATGACCACTTCCATATTTTCCGACACCGTGCCCCATAACCAAATCGCAGCCACAGCTCCAATCAGCATTCCAACTGCGATGGCCAGGCTGATGAGCACTCCTAGATGGTCATCGCCTCGAAACCGGCTGCCCCCCATGATTGGCGCCCTTTAACTCATCGTTACGGAGACACTTAACTCACGACTTGCGGAAATGAGGCATCGGAAGCCCTTCCAGTCCTATGCTCGGAAGAGATATTCTTCGATCCAGTCTCTACTGAGAAGCCTTTGGCAGGGCGCATCATCACGGCCACCCAGCTCCCAGGCCAGGGTTCGCCTTGCCACAAGACCGACGGCTCTCCAGACCCAAGCCTTGATTTTCCCCCATCGACAAAATGCCACATCTCATCGATGTTCACCGCCCCATCGGAAGCTCTTTCAGATGGCTCCGGCAACTTTTCTACTTTCTTTCGTATCCACTTGTAGACGGCGACGGGACTGACACCCAGCAGCTGCGCGATCATTTCGTGACTGGCGTTGCCCATCGCGTAAAGCAACACTGCCAGCGCCTTCATCGCAGGCGGCTTGCCCCGCACCGCCGTCGCCGTGAAATGGCAGCCGCAGTCCTGGCACAGGTATCTCTGGTGGCCCCGTATGCTCCCGCTCTTCACATATCTTGATCGACCGCATTTCTTGCACGCTAGCTTCGTCACGGTTTACGCCTCCCTATGATACGGATTAAAGCACCACTTATATCTATCGTTACGTGTTTCCTTTTACGAAACGGCGTCGAATGCCGCCATCGGACCACCTACAGGCAGTGACGGAATGTCACAGCCCAGCTTCTTATCTAATGGCAGACGATGGCGTTGGAAACATGACTCGGTACGACTGGCGAATCTTTGGCGGCTTGTCTGACGAGCGCTCCAAGCCGGCCAACCGAATCCGCGAACGCCAGAAACTCGCTTCTGTCGAAATGCAGCGTCATAGGGCCATAGGTAAAGTGGAGCTTCCCGCATCCGCAAAACGCCACCTTTGATTGCAACTCACCGCGTAAAACATTTTCCATGGTTCACGTCTCCTTGATGTAATAGATTCGTCTCACGATAGACTCGGGTTACACGGGCGCTTCGTTCGCCTGAGGTCGCATGTTTCGTTCAGGAATGGCAGCGATCCGATAGTTGAGCAAGAGACTGCTCACATCCGCCATGAAAAATAAAAGCCCATGGCCGCCACAACAGGCGACCATGGGCTCTGGACTTGAAGTACTCTGGCCTCTTGCCGAATGCCTTATGTAACCGACAGTACCGGCGAATCACTGACTTTGATAATTAATATCATTACGTGGCTCGACCCACACATGTCAACCCCCTCTTCCCCGTCGCCCACCACGCAATGCTGGCCGTGGCAATATCAAGTGCCGGTGCTTTCTCAAGAGCTGAGGCCCATGTTAGCATGGGCCTCACGATGTTGATTGACACCCATACCCATCTGGACGATGCCCGCTACAATGAGGATCGCGAAGCAATGATTGCGCGTGCCCAGGAAGCCGGTGTCGAAGCCTTCGTCACCATCGGCTGCGATCTGTCGACCAGCCATGCGGCGGTCGCACTGGCGGAGCAACACCCGTTCGTCTATGCCTCCATCGGCGTCCATCCGCATGAAGTGAAGCATATCCTCGATAGCTGGTACGACGAATTCCGTCGTCTGGCACAGAGCAAAAAAGTAGTTGCCTACGGCGAGATCGGCCTCGACTACCACTACAATCACTCGTCACCAAAAGAGCAGCGCGAGCGATTCCGCGAACAGATCCAGCTCGCACGCGAGCTGAAACTTCCGGTGATCATTCACACGCGAGAAGCCCAAGACGATACGATTGCAATTTTGAAAGAGGAACGTGCGGCAGAAGTCGGCGGGGTGTTTCACTGCTTCTCAGGGGATGCGTGGCTGGCGAAGGATGCGCTGGACTTAGGGTTCTACCTCTCGTTCTCAGGAATCTTGACCTTCCAAAATGCCACGATGCTGCGCGAGATTGCCAAGACGGTTCCGCTCGATCGACTCCTTATCGAAACCGATTGCCCGTACCTCACGCCGGTGCCTCACCGCGGCAAGCGGAATGAACCGGCCTACGTCACCCACGTCGCGCAACAACTCGCCACCATTCGAGCCGGTGAGTCTGAGATGTCAGTCGAGACGATCGGCAGGCTCACGACGCGAAATGCAAAACAACTCTTTAGTAGGCTGCGATAGGCTGATTGAACAGGCGGGAAATCAGAAGCTCGTGCATCTGGGGTGATGCGGGAGTTCTCTGGAGGATGCTCAAAAAGACCGTTCAGCAAGACCGCAGCGAGCGAAGATGCGAATCGTACTCTGGGCCGTACGGTGAGCCTCTGAGCGATGCGAGAACGCTGCTGGCGGACTTTTTCAGCATCCTCCTAAAATCGCTTGAGCTGCCGGCTCCTCTGCCGCAGCGCCTTGGGCAATTTCCTGGGATTCCCGCGTTTCTCCGGACCGCGCTTTGGACGAAGATCCTCTCCCGTATCCAGTTCCTTGTGGGCCGATACGCTGGTCGAGTTCGGCCCCTCGCGAAGTTTCCCGACAAACTCCTGAGCCTTCATCACAAAGGCTCCCTGCGCCCCTGCAAATTCGATAATCTCACGATCAGAACTCACCACCGCGCAGGCGGGCCCGAATTCGGCAGCCAGGCGTTGAATCACCTGATCGGCCTTTTCTCCTCGTCGAGAGAAGATGATCTCAAGACCGAGCCGATGCTCCCGCTGTTCCGTGCCCCATCCCTGTTGCCATCCGTCAAACACCACCGTGATCGCATGGGATTTCCGTTGACGATAGGCAGCCAGGTCTTGTAACAAGGCCTCGCGCGCCATCTCGGAATTCAGGTTCGTCCCTGCACCGATCCGGCCCGTCTGAGCCAAGAGATTGTAGCCATCGACGATCAGGTGGAGTGCCATCATCAGAGACCCTACTGCTCGCACCGCTCACTGTCAATCGGTTCCGTTAAGCATCAGCCCTCATTATTCATGAAGGTTCGTCGCGAAAGCGTGCAGACGCGAAGCGAGACGGGCACTCGGAGCCGTGAGGCCCTGAGGCATACTCGTGCAGTATGTCGAGGGGCTGAACGGCGAGACTGCCCGTCGCAGCCGCGTATCC
>DASVEA010000055.1:0-3345 GCA_036380815.1 Nitrospiraceae bacterium | reverse complement strand
AAATGCCCACCGCCACGCCAGGCCGGACGTCCAGCGTTCGGAGATAGCGTGCCAGCTGATTAGCTCTGGCATTGAGATCCCCGTAGCGTAACGTCTCCTGCCCCATCGACAAGGCGATGGCATCAGGCGTCCTTGTGACTTGTGCTTCAAACATCTGAGGAAAACATTCGAACTGCGGGTAGTCTTCTTGCGTTCGATTCCAGTCCTGCAACAGTTGGGTGCGCTCGGGCGCCGTGAGCATTGAGAGCTCAGAAAGCCTGGCTGTGGGATTTGCCAACGCGTTATGGAGCAGGACTTTGTACTGTCCCAACATCCGTTCGGCTGTCTGACGCTCAAAGAGATCGGTATTGAACGTCAAGTAGGCTTTGCGGGCAATCTCTGTTTCAATCGTCAGGCTTAAGTCAAACTGCGCAGCTCCCGTCTCCACCTCAAAAGGCACCCAACTCAAACCGTGGACGTTGATCTCCCCGATGGGAGCATTAGCTAAATTGAAGAGCACTTGCACCAGCGGGGCAGAGCTATGGTCGCGACTTGAGTGCATCGTTTCCACCAGCTTATCGAACGGGAAATCCTGATTGGCATAGGCCCCTAACGCCGTTTCGCGGACCCGCGCAAGCATCTCTTCGAACGTCGGATTGCCGGAGAGATCGGTACGTAACACCAACGTATTGACAAACGAACCAATGATCGATTCGACCGCGGATTGAGTCCGGTTCGCGATAGGAGAACCCACGGCGACGTCGCTTTGGCCTGAATATCGACTCAAGAGGATCTGGAAACAGGCCAATAGGGTCATGAACACCGTCGCGTTTCGCTCCGAGCTGAACTGCTTCAGTCGCACGATCAACGAGGCAGGCAACTCCAGCATACAATGCGAACCGTTAAACGTTTGTATCACAGGCCGGGGATAATCAGTCGGCAACGAGAGCCTGGAAAGTCCTACCAGCCGCTTGTGCCAATAATCCGACTGTGTGCTGAGCCAATCGTCGGTGAGACAGCGCCGCTCCCAAACCGCATAGTCGGCATACTGAAGGGGCACCGGCTTGGCAGAAGGAGCCTCCCCTTGGCAGAATGCGTTATAGAAGAACGCAAACTCACTCCCGATCACTCCGAACGACCACTGGTCTCCGATGATATGGTGCATCGTGAGCACCAACACATGGTCCTCGGGCTCGATCTCAATCAATAAGAATCTTGCCAAGGGGCCCTTTTCAAGATTGAACGGCTGGTTCGCTTCCTGCTCCACAAGCTGAGCCGCCTCCTGCCGTCGCTGTTCGCCCGGCAGCCGTGAGAGATCAACTTCAACCCAATGAGGAGGCCGGAAGGGGCTGACGATTTGGACCGGTCCCTCACCCGTCATGGCGAAGGTCGTCCTGAACGCCTCATGTCGGCTACAGATGGCGTCAATCGTACGCCGAAGTGCTGATTTGTTGAGTGGTCCCATCTGTCGCGAGGCAAACGGCATGTTATACGCCGTGCCTTCAGGAGCCAGCCGATACATGAGCCACATACGTTGTTGAGAAGCGGAGAGGGGCATGGGCTGATCTCGGGGCACCCGAACGATCGGTGGAATCGCTGAAGCCTTTCGCTCCCCACGGCGCAAACGCGTCACTTCTTCGGCCAAACCCACGATAGTCGGTCTCTCAAAAAGCACCCGTAGCGAGACTTCGACATCAAAGACCTCGCGCATCCGGGAGACAAGCTGGGTGGCCAAAAGGGAGTGGCCTCCTCGCTCAAAGAAATTGTCATGGATGCCGGCCTCTGGTACGCCAAGAACAGACTTCCACAGCTCGGCCAACGCCTCTTCTACCTGATTCCTCGGAGCAATCCTGGCTGCCGCCTGGCCCGCTGTCTCTTCCGGAACAGGAAGGACACTTCGATTGATTTTTCCCGTTGCAGTGAGTGGCATGGCTTCCACCCACACAATGACGGATGGCACCATATATCGCGGTAATCGGGCGGCGAGATAACTCCGAACCTGATCGAGCATCGCTTTAAGCGATGGCTGGCCGGTCACATAGCCTACCAACCGTTGCTGCTCCGGCTTATCCTGTCGAAGCAGAACCGCAGCCTGATACATGCCCGGAAAGTTACTCAGCACATATTCAACTTCACCCAATTCGATCCGATACCCGCGCAGCTTGACTTGCTGATCCACCCGCCCAAGAAACTCCACATTGCCGTCCTCGCGGTACCGAGCCAGGTCGCCGGTCCGATACAGCCTGGCACCATCCACGTGGGGGTGGGCGAGAAACCGCTCTTGGGTCAACAGCGGCTGGTTCACATACCCTCGAGCCAGACAATCCCCCGCGACATACAGCTCCCCCGGTACGCCAATGGGAACCGGCTCCAGATCCGCATCCAGCACATAGAGCTGCATGTTGTTGATCGGTTTTCCGATCGGCACTCGGGCCCCTGCTTCATCGCGTGTCGTTTGATACACGCTGCACCAGACCGTGGCTTCCGTCGGCCCATATTCGTTGTACAGCATGGCATGAGGCAGTAGTTGGTAGTGCGATCGGACGAGTTCAAGGGGAAGGCTCTCTCCGGCGGTAATGACGATGCGAAGTGATTCCAACTGGGCATTCAACGCATCACCGAGCACGGCATTGTATAAAGAAGGCACCCACACAACATGGGAGATGTGGTGATATTCGACGAGCGCAGCAAGCGCTGTGGGATCGCGATGGGTGGCCTCAGAGGGAATGACTAATTGCCCCCCTTGCAGCAACGTCCAGAAAATACCCGTCACGGATCCATCAAAGGCCAGCGAGAAGGTCAGCAAGAACCGGGACACCGGTTCCGGGTAATAACGAAGTCTGGCACTCAGAGAGATCACCAAATTACGGTGTGTCACTGCCACACCCTTGGGCCTCCCGGTCGACCCTGAGGTGTACATGATATAGGCAAGCTGATCGGGGAGAACGGGAGTTGCGAGATTCTCCCCTCCTCCGCTCACCGTGGATTTACAGAGTGTCTCCACATCACATACCTGGCCACCGTAGCGATGCAAATGGCTGCGGAGGTGCCCCTGCGTCACCACAATAGAAACCTGCGCATCATCCAGCATGAGCCGGAGGCGGTGATCGGGGAAGGACGGATCCAAGGGAACATAGCCCCCCCCCGCCTTGAGAATACCCAGGAGACCCACGATACCGTCCACCGAGCGCTCGACGCAGAGACCCACCGGCAAATCGGCGCATACCCCCAACTTCTGCAAGGCTCGGGCGAGCCGGTTCGCACGTCGGTTCAACTCTCGGTAGCTGAGGGACTCGTCTCCACAGATGACGGCGATCGCGTCGGGAGTCCGTTCAACCTGTGCCTCGATGAGAGCATGGATGCCGG
>DASVEA010000054.1:0-3216 GCA_036380815.1 Nitrospiraceae bacterium | reverse complement strand
AGGCTCCCGCGATCTCCTTCCAAATCGCGCCGTTGGCCATCCTGATGGCCACATTGCTAACTTTTGGCTTGCTCTCCCGGGGCCACGAAATCACGGCCATGCGCAGTTGCGGCATCAGTTTATTCTGGATTATCGCCCCCTTTATGACCTTTGCTGCAGGGGTTGCCCTCGTGCTCTTGCTCTTCAGTTCCACCGTCATTCCGCTGGCCGCGGGTAAGTCCGAAGAAATTCGGACCACGCGCATCGAGAAAAAGCCCCCCGCCGCAGCTGTGAAACTTGTGCAACCCTGGATGAGAGTGGGCGCCGACAGTCTTATGCATGTCACGAGCGTCTCCGTCGGCGGGGAACTCTTGGGCGGCGTGCGTCTCTTTCAGTTCGATCGCACCTTCCAATTGGTCGACATGACTGAAGCCGACGAAGGCCGCTATAGTGACTCCACGTGGACGCTGTACCAGGGGAGGCACCGACGATTTCCCCCCGATGGGACCGTGTCAACCACCCTATTCGACCACCAAACCATCGTGTTGCCCCTCATTCCCGATGACTTCACCACTTGGCTCGCAGGCGATTCTGAGTTGATGACGTTCCATGATATCAGGGCCTACACCAGACGTCGGCAGCAGCAGGGTGCTCAGGCCGCGCGGCTTACGACAGACTATTACAGCCGAATCGCGTTCCCATTCGTCACCGTGGTCATGGTTCTGGTTGGCATTGCGCTGAGTCTGCGCCGGAGTGGCACCAGAGGAGGTGGCATGGCGATGGGCATTGGGCAGGCGCTCGCCGTCGGCTTCTGCTATTGGACGACACACTCCATCGCGATTGCACTCGGCCGCGGTGGGACCTTGACGCCTCTGATCGCCGCCTGGATGGCAAACGTTCTCTTCATGAGTTTTGGCCTCTATCTGATGTTCAAAGTGCGGTATTAAGGTCGCCCAGTTCGAGAGACAGGCTGAAGGCCGAAGGTCGGAAGCTGAAGTCAGAAGGTCGGGGATTGATCCTCCGAACACTTCAGCCTTGAGCCCGCCTCGCGTGGCCGCTAATTGACTGATCCCGGTGCTTCCGGTAAGTAGATGCAAGAGCGTTACTAAGGGGATTTCAAGAAGATGCGGGCACGTGTCGTTGTCACAGGATTGGGGATCGTCTCTCCCATTGGTATCGGGGTCGGTGATTTTTGGAAAGCCGCCCTCGCCGGCCAATCCGGAATTTCGGCTATTACGTCGTTCGGCCCGTTTCCCATGGACGGCTATCGCTCCAAGATCGCAGGCCAGGTGCATGACTTCGCGGTCGAACGGTTTCTCGACTCAGCCCATGGCGATCGCGTGGACCGCTACGCCCAGTTTGCCCTCGTGGCAGCGAGGGAGGCATTGGCCGACTCGGGCCTACAGATGGCAAAGGAGAACCCCCACCGCGTCGGGGTCATCGTGGGAGCCGGCATGGGTGGGATGGTGATGGGCGAGCGTGAAATCACGCAGCTCTACCAGCAGCAGAAACCTCATCGCGTCCATCCGAATTTTATTCCCGTCATCACCCTCAATTCGGCCTCTGGCATTATCGCGATGGCCTATGGCGCCAAGGGCCCCAACCTGACCATCTCTACCGCCTGCTCCTCCAGCGCCCATGCACTCGGACAAGCGCTCCACTGTATCCGAGAGGGCCGTGCTGATGTCGTGATCACCGTGGGAGCCGACGCCAGCATTACCCCGCTCGTCTTCGCCGGATTTTGTTCCCTGCGTGCCCTCTCGTCCAAATTCAACGATCACCCGGAGAAGGCCTCGCGGCCCTTCGATCGGCTGCGAGACGGTTTTATCATGGGAGAAGGAGCCGGGACGCTCATCCTGGAATCGGCCGCGCATGCCAAGAAACGCAAAGCGAGAGTGTATGCGGAAATTGCGGGCTACGCCGCCACCAGCGAAGCCTATCACATGGTCATCCCTCGTGAAGATGGCCTGGAAGTGGCATACACGATGCGGCTTGCCCTCAGGGATGCCGGCGTGACCCCGGCACAGGTGGATTATATCAATGCTCACGCCACGTCGACGACCATCGGCGACGCCGTCGAAGTCAGGGCGATTCGACGGCTCTTTAAATCGCGTGCGGACAAGATTACCATCAGTGCCACCAAGTCGCTGATCGGCCACACGCTGGGCGCTGCTGGTGCAATCGGGGGCATCGCCTCGGTGCTGGCCCTTCACACGGGTCAGATTCATCCAACCGCCAACTATGATGAACCAGATCCGGTTTGTGCGCTGGCAGGACTCTCTCGCTCAGCGCAGGAACGTCGTGTGAAGGTGGCCTTGCTGAATGCCTTTGGATTTGGTAGCAACAATGCTGCTGTGGTATTCAAACACGTGACACGCGACACGTGACACGTTTTGGAGAAAGTGCACTCGGCAGTCTTATGTTTCATGTTTTACAGTTCACCTTTCACGGTTAACGTCGGAGAGCATCAATACATGGCAACCGATCCCAGCATATCATTGAAAATCCGCACCGCCTTGGCTGAGTACATGAAACGCGATCCGTCCACGATACTGATCACACAGCATCTGCGTGACGATTTAGGTCTCGACTCTATGGCGGTGATCGAACTGCTGTATCGCATCGAGGAGGCCTTCGATCTCCAGATCCCCGACCAAGATCTAGTGGGGCTGACAAATGTCGGCCATGTCGTAAGTTATGTGGAAACGCGGTTGGGAAAAACAGCCTCACCCGCCCCGACCAAGAAAGCAGCGAAGCCGTCGAAGACAAAGGGCAAGAAGAAATCCTAATCCATATGGCGACGCGAGCACGCATTCCTATCTCATTGGCACAGATCCACGGCATAGTCGGCGGAGAACTTGTGGGGTCGCCACAAGTCACCGTCATGAGCCTAGCCGTCTTTGAAGAGGCAGGCCCGAACGATCTGACCTTCGTCACCGGGGACCGGATGCTCAAGACGAGCGGATCCACCGCTGCCGGAGCACTCCTCGCCCATCGGCATCTTGCTGAGATCGCCAATCCCCACATCATAGTCGCCAATCCCACACTGGCCTTTGCGCAGATTGCACAGACCTTCTTTTGCCCCGTCTCCCCTTCCCGCGGCATTGCCGCGGCCGTCGTCCGTGGCGTTCATACTCAGGTCGGTTCCGATGTTTCGATCTGGCCTGGAGTCACCCTGGGAGATCGGGTCACGATTGGCGCGAGAGTGACACTCTATCCCGGTGTTTTTGTCGGCAA
>DASVEA010000053.1:0-2428 GCA_036380815.1 Nitrospiraceae bacterium | reverse complement strand
ATCCTCGGGCCCCGTCGGCAGTTCCCCCTCGACAAGGCGCGTGCGAATAATCATCCCCTCGGAACTGACGAGGGGCACGCCAAAGCCGACCAAGACGCCGGCCACAACCAGAATGAAGAGGAACAGGAGCAGTAACGGGCGGGAATAAATCTTCGTCGTCGTACGCACTATGCAAGGTCCTCGGGTGACCGGCGCGAGCACATGTGATGGGCTCAGACTACCACACAGCCCGAGCGAGACCAATCTGACTGCCTCAGGATTTCTACCAAAGTTTCACGCGGCGAATTTTGTTTTCGCCCCGTTCGCAGATGTAGAGATACCCCTGGGAGTCCAGTGAGAGTCCGACTGGAGAGTTGACGACAGCCTCCACTCCGAGGAGTCCGTCTCCATGCTTCACCGTTCCTGCCGATTCTTTCGCCACGAAGCGCGCAGCGCCGCAGCCACCCATATTCTTGTCTTCGTAGCCGCTGTCTCCGTTGCCCGCCACCGTCGTGATCAGGCCGGTCACAACGTCCACCTTGCGCACTCGGTGGTTCATCGTGTCGGAGATGTAGAGATTGTCCTGTTGATCGACCACCACGGCTTCCGGCGCATGGAGCATGGCTCTGATCGCCGGCTTGTCGTCACCGTCATAGCCGTACCGGCACACGCCGGCCACCGTCGAGATAATGCCGCTGCGGTGATCGATGCTGCGGACGCGGTTACTGCCCTTGTCAACGAAAATAATATCGCCTTTCCCGTTCACCGTGAGCCCGACGACATCATAAAGGCGGGCTTCGAGCGCAGGCTTTCCATCGTCAAGATACATGGACATGTCCAGTCCGTCTGAACAGACCGGCATGAGCCAGCCATGGTCATCGCTGAAATCGATACCGATGGCATCGCCGGAGAGCACAACCAAATTCCTCGCAACGAGGGGCTGCTCACGGGCCTCGTCCTCGGCCGTCCAGGACCCGGCCACGGTCGTGACCATGCCCGTCCTGGGATCGTAGCGACGGATTCGGTGCGCCTGGGTGTCAGCGATGTACATCACGTCGTTGGGGTCAAACGCGATTGCGGCCGGCCAGGTGAGATTGACCTCGCGGGCCGGACCATCTCCGTTGAACCCATGCTGCCCGGTGCCGATGATCGTGGTGATGATGCCGGTCTCATGGTCCACTTTCCGGATGCGGTTACTGCCGGAATCGCAGGTATAGAGATCGTTGTGGGAGTCAAACGCGACGTCGAGCGGTAAATAGAGCCCGGCTTCTCCACAGGGGCCTTCGTCGCCGCTATAGCAGGTTTCGCCGATGCCGGCGAAATTATGAAGTGTGCCTTCCCTGAGATTGACCCGCCGGATACGATCGGACCCGGACTCGGCAAAGTAGAACCAGCTCTCGTCCTTGTCGAGCGCGGCGTGATGGGGCAGTGGAATCCCGGACTTGACCGCCCGTTTTCCATCGCCGGTACTCCGGGCTTTGCCGTTGCCTGCGAAGGTCTCGATATAGCCGGTCGCGAGCTGAAGCTCGGTTTCCATATGCCTGTGGCCCTATCCGGTTGGCTAGCCGCGTGAGGCTAGGTGAACCGGCGCGGCCGGCTGTTCCACGGGAGCCTGTGTTTGTACCGTGGGTTGCGGAATCGCTTGCTGCGGAGCGGCTGCCGTCTGCTGCTGGGCCGCTTGGGCTTCGGCTCCAATCTCGTCCGCCTCATGCGCGGACTTCTTGAAGCCCTTGATCGCCTTGCCGATCCCTTCCCCCAGCTGCGGCAATTTCCCCGCGCCGAAGATGATCAGCACTATAGCGAGGATCAGGATCAACTCTGTAATACCAAGACTCCCAAACATGGTGTGTTCCTCCGTATGAGTGGGTGAATCAGGATGCGCTGCTCTCTTTCGCCCGTTTGGAAAATCGGTCCTTCAACCGCTTCCGCGCCTGCTCGGCTTGTTCGAACATCTTCGCCTTGTCGTAGACGCTGATCAAGTTGTAGTAGGCCAGCGGCTCCTCGGGATTCTGTTCGACAGCCTCTTCCATGACCTTGATGGCGAGATCCGTCTTCTTGTGATTCAGCGCCAGTTCCATCAGCTTGAAACTGCCCTCCAGATGCTTCGGATCCAATTCGAGCGTGCGGATATAGCATTGGATGGCCATGTCGATGGTGTTGTAGTCCGAGACCTGGGGATTATCGAGTTCGACATAGACCCCGGCGAGATTGTACCAAGCCATGGGATCGTCCGGCGTAATTTCCACGAGGCGCTCGTAATACGCCTTGGCTTCCATGAACTTCTTTTTGTCGGCATAGACACGCCCAAGATTGAAGAGCGCCAGGACATCGTGGGGGAACACCTCGAGCGCATGCTTGAACTCGGTTTCCGCTTCGTCTGTCATGGCCTTCGTCGCGTAGATCGTACCCAAATTCGAATAGTACATCGCGAGCGACCGATTCATCTCTG
>DASVEA010000052.1:0-3469 GCA_036380815.1 Nitrospiraceae bacterium | reverse complement strand
GAAGAACCCTTGCTGGAACCGCATCTGTCCGGCCCCTTTGCAACTGGGGCACGTCTTGACCGATGCCGCGCTCTTGGCGCCGGTTCCTTTGCAGTCGGTGCACACTTCCCATCGAGGGATTTTGAGTTTGGCCTCTTTCCCATAGACGGCCTCTTCGAAGGTCAGTTCCAGATTGTACTGGAGGTCGTTGCCGCGCTCCGCCCGATTGCCGCCTCGCTGGCCCCCGAAAAAATCATCGAAGATGTCGTTGAAGGCGTCGCCGAAGCCGCTTCCGCCGAATCCGAAGCCATCCGGACCGCCACCCTGCTGAGCCCCGGTATGGCCGAACATGTCGTAGCGCTTGCGTTTGTCCTGGTCGCTCAGCGTCTCGTAAGCTTCATTGACTTCTTTGAACTTTTCTTCTGACGCTTTCTTCTGGGCCTCTCCGGTCTGGAGATCGGGATGGTGTTGGCGGGCCATCTTCCGATAGGCCTTCTTGAGCTCGTCGTCGGACGCGGTTCGTTCGACGCCTAATGTTTCGTAGTAGCTGCGCTTGGACACGAACGCCATCTCTCAGGGTGACAGTGCAGCAAGACCGAGCCCCGTGTTTCGGCGAAGCTCGGTCTCGATGACGGTATTCTAACTCATTTTTTGTCTTTGTCTACTTCTTCGAATTCTGCGTCGACGACCTTTTCATCCGTCTTGGTCTCGCCGGCTCCGGTGCCGGTTTCGGCGTTGGCGCCGTTGCCTGCTGTAGCCGATGCCGAAGCCTTCTTATACATTTCCTCAGCCAGCTTATGGGATGCGGTCGTTAAGGTTTGGGTGGCGGACTCGATCGCCTCGGGGTCCGTTCCCTCCATCGCTTTCTTGAGCGCAGCCACAGCCTCCTCGATCTTGGTTTTGTCTTCTGCGGCGATCTTGTCGCCGTGCTCACTGAGGTTCTTTTCCGTCTGGTAGATCAGGGTGTCGGCCTGGTTCTTGGCTTCGGCGGTCTTTCGCCGCTTCTTATCCTCTTCCGTATGGGCCTGTGCATTCTTCACCAGCTTTTCGACTTCTTCCTTGCTCAAGCCGCTGGACGCCGTGATCTTGATGGACTGTTCCTTTTGTGTGGCCAAGTCTTTGGCCGAAACATGGACGATGCCGTTAGCGTCGATGTCGAACGTCACTTCAACTTGCGGCATCCCTCGGGGCGCGGGGGGAATGCCGACCAAGTCGAACTGGCCGAGAAGCTTATTGTCGTTCGCCATCTCGCGTTCGCCTTGAAATACTCGAATGGTCACCGCCGTTTGATTGTCAGCAGCCGTCGAGAAGACCTGGCTCTTTTTCGTCGGGACGGTGGTGTTCCGCTCGATCAACTTCGTAAAGACACCGCCGAGGGTTTCGATGCCCAGCGAGAGTGGCGTCACGTCGAGGAGTAGCACGTCCTTCACGTCGCCTTTCAACACACCGCCTTGAATGGCGGCGCCGATGGCGACCACTTCGTCGGGGTTCACACCCCGGTGCGGTTCTTTGCCGAAAAAGTCTTTCACGGCTTGAATCACTTTCGGCATGCGGGTCATGCCGCCGACGAGGATGACTTCGTTGATGTCGCGGGCCGTCACGCCGGCATCGGACAGGGCTTTCTTGCAGGGATCAATCGATCGCTGAATAAGGTCGTCGACCATCTGTTCAAGCTTCGCGCGGGTCAGCTTCGTGACCAGGTGCTTCGGTCCGCTGGCGTCTGCGGTGACGAAGGGGAGATTGATTTCGGTGTCCTGTGAAGACGAGAGCTCGATCTTGGCACGTTCCGCCGCCTCTTTCAGACGTTGGAGGGCCATCCGATCCTTCCGAAGATCGATGCCTTGATCCTTCTTGAACTCGTCGACTAACCAGTCCATGACGCGCTGGTCGAAGTCGTCGCCGCCGAGATAGGTGTCGCCGTTGGTCGACTTGACCTCGAAGACGCCGTCGCCGATCTCAAGGACGGACACGTCGAACGTACCGCCACCCAGGTCATAGACGACGATCCGTTCGTCCTTCTTCTTGTCCAGGCCGTAGGCGAGGGACGCGGCTGTCGGTTCGTTAATGATCCGGAGGACGTTCAAGCCTGCGATCTGGCCCGCATCCTTGGTGGCTTGGCGCTGGCTATCGTCGAAGTAGGCCGGGACGGTGATGACCGCCTCGGTGACTTTTTCGCCGAGATAGTCCTCCGCCGTCTGCCGCATCTTCTGCAGAATCATGGCGGAGATTTCCGGCGGGCTGTAGCGTTTGCCGCGCAATTCGACATGCGCATCGCCGTTGTCTCCCTCGGACATCTTATAGGGCAGTCGCTTGGCTGCGTCTGTCACTTGCTGGCTACGGAACTTGCGGCCCATCAGGCGCTTCACGGAGAAAATCGTGTTCTCCGGATTGGTAATCGCTTGGCGTTTCGCAATCTGTCCGACGAGACGCTCGCCCTTCTCTGTGATGGCGACGACGGACGGTGTCGTGCGGGCCCCCTCTGCGTTGGCGATCACAACCGGTTCGCCGCCGCTCATGATGGAAACGCAGGAGTTCGTGGTTCCAAGGTCGATGCCGATCACTTTGCCCATGTGCCTACTCCTCCCTGACTAGGATTGTCTTAGATGATGTTGTTACGATGAACTGATCGTGTCGTCTGATCCTGGTGCGCCGTCCTGTGCTTGTCCGGTGGACACGCTCACCATGGCTGCCCGCAAGATACGGTCATGCAGGCGGTATCCTCGCTGAAACTCGTCCACTACATGCAGCTCCGGAACTTTCTTGGATGCGACGGAGGTGACGGCTTGATGCGTGGCGGGATCGAACGGCTGGCCGACCGTCTCGACGGGTTTGACATGAAATCGCGTTAACGCTCCCGCCAATTGCTTGAGGGTGAGGTCCACGCCCTGGATGAGGACGTCGCTGCTCCCCCCCTCGCGTGAGGCCTTGATAGCCCGTTCCAGATTATCGACGACCGGCAGGAGTTCCTTGAGCAATTGTTCATTGCCGAATCGGATCTGATCGCGCTGGTCCCGCTGAGCCAAGCGCTTGTAGTTGTCAAAATCAGCGGCGAGTCGCAGATACTTGTCGTTGAGTTCCTTGAATTTTTCGGTCTTTTCTGCGAGAGCCAGCTGAAGCTCCTCGACCAGGCCTGTTTCCTCCGTCGCAGGGCAATCGCCGGGCGGTGGAGTATCCAAGTTCTCGATTATATTCGCGTTCTGGTGTTCTTCAGGCATGCGAAACTCCTCTGTCCGTCAGAAGATAGCCACAGGGCCCATAAAGTCAACCAGGTCAGGAAAATTAATTACTTGTGCAGGGAGGCGTGGCGCGTGACGAGCGAGGAGGGAGACTCGCGTGACGCGTGAGCCCTGTCCCTCCCACTCGCGCTTTTCCCGACCGCCTTGCCCGTCTCGCTTGAGCCAGGCATCGGTAGTTGCAGTAGAAGCCTTCGTAAACGATGCGGGTTAGACCTGCATGATAGGAGGGGGGCTACCCTGAGCGCGTCGGTAGA
>DASVEA010000051.1:0-6993 GCA_036380815.1 Nitrospiraceae bacterium | reverse complement strand
GATCTTTGCCAGCCTTCTCTATCTGTATTACACCGAGATCAAACCGGTCGTGATTTTCGGGTTGCGGTCGGATTACGCCCATGCGATTCCGTTTCAAAAAATTCCGGAGGGTCTGACGAGCCTGAAGGCTGAGTCTTGTGGCCAATGCCATCGCGAGATCTACGACGAATGGAAGACGAGTATCCACGCCCATGCCTATGAGGATCCGTTCTTTCAGGCCTATTGGAAAAAGGACAAGAATATTTGGGTGTGCTTGAACTGTCACACCCCGCTGGAGAACCAGCAGCCGACATTGGTGAAAGAAATTCCGCGAGGGCGGGTGGAGAAGGCGATTCAAGCGCCCAATCCCCAGTACGACCCCGAGTATCAGAAAGAATCGGTGACCTGCGCGGCCTGTCATGTGAGGGACGGAGTCATCTACGGGCCGTTTGAAGATTCGGCCGCGCCGCACCCGACCAAGTTCGATCCGAATTTCAGGACGGCGCAGGTCTGTTATCGCTGTCACAATGTCGTGTCCGGACCGGCCCAGTTTTATAACGTGGGACCTTGTGGGACTTACGCGGAATATGAAGGCAAGTTCTTCATGCAGGAGCGGGGCTTCATTTGCCAGAGCTGCCACATGCCTGAAATCGATCGGCCGATCGCGATGAATAGTCCGATCCGACGTGGACGCCGGCACCTCTGGCGCGGCGGGCACGACCCCGATATGGTGAAGCGGGCGGTGGGAATACAAGTAAGGGCCGATACCGCTTCGCCCAAGCCGGGCGATCGAGTCGGATTTACGCTCACGTTGATCAACGCAGGCGCCGGCCATAAGATTCCGACTGGCGATCCTGATCGGTACTTTACGGTAGAGTTTTCCGTAGAAGATCAGCAGGGGCTGGTACTGGATCACCAAACGACGACGATGGGCCGCTGGATCATGTGGCAGCCGGCCATCGTCGAGTTGTATGATAATCGCCTGTTGCCCTTAGCCAGCCGGGAATACCAGTTTGCGTACCAACTTCCGGCTCAGGCAGAGGGTTTGAAAGTAAAGACCCGCGTGCAGTACCACATCTTGACCGATAAGCAACATGAGATGTTACAGACTCGATATGGGCTGACGGGGAATGATCCCTATCGATTTGTCCTATACGAGCGGGAGTTTCCGTTGTCCGGTGCGCTTGCCGCGGTATTGAACGAGGGCAATCAGCTCTCAGCGGTCAGGCGTCAGCAAGACGGAGGAAGTTGCAAAGCCGAGATGAAGGCTGACAGCTGAAGGCTCATGACTAAAGTAACGACATGACACACGCGTTGCTTATTGATACCGAAACTCTCCAGCAGAGATTGGGGCAGCCGGACCTGGTCATTCTCGACGTGCGTGGGCGGGCGGCCTACGAATTCGGCGGCCATATTCCAGGGGCTGTGCATTCGACTTGGCATGAGTACAGCGACCCCCATGCCGTGCCGAAGGGACTGCTCGATCCAGATTGCGGACGCATGGAACAGAAGATTCGCGCCTTGGGCATCAGTCAGGACAGCGATGTGGTCATCTATTCCAATCCGTTCGACAACTGGGGAGACGAAGGCCGCATGTTCTGGATGTTGGAATATCTCGGGCACACGCGTCTGCGTATTCTCGACGGCGGGTGGGTCAAGTGGGTGCAGGAAAAACGGCCATTCGAGCACGGGCCTGTGACGCCCAAGCCGGGGACCTTCACCGTTAAGCCGGTGGCCGCCGTGATTGCCGGGAAAGACGAACTGAAGAATCTCGTGAAGCAGCCACATCCGGGCACCGTGATTGTCGATGCGCGCAGCCTCGAAGAATATCTTGGGAAAGAGATGTCGGGGATACCGCGACCCGGTCACATTCCCTCCGCGATTCATCTGGCTTGGACTGGATTTCTTCAAGCGAACGCCACGGTGAAAGATCTGCAGACGATCACAGAGAGTCTCGCCGAGAAAGGTCTCACGCAGGATCAAGAGGTGATCTGCTATTGCACCGGCGGGGTCCGTTCAGCCTGGCTGTATTTTGTCCTCAAACTCGCCGGATATCGGAAGGTTCGCAACTATCCGGGATCCTGGTGGGAGTGGAGTCGGGATTTTGCCTGTCCGGTGGAAAAAGACGCCAAGGGATTGCAGCACATCCTGAACATCGATCCCCAGGTGAGGCCTTCTTGACAGTGAAAAAATGGCTGTGTAAGGTGATGCAAGCCGAGCAGACTGCGGACACCGTTTTCGCGTTGAATGAACCTTAACCACTGAGGAGGAACCCATGAAAATGAGAATCCATCGCGGAGCACTGGTCGTTGCGGCGGTTGCCGCGCTTGTTGGTTTCCCGTTGTTCAGTGGGCTCGCCCTTGCCGCTGACAAGCATGCAGCTGAAGCCTTGGAACATGCCAAGGAAGCCGTGGCACATGGCAAACAGGGACATGCCGACGTCCTGGTGAAACATGCTGAGGAAGCACTCAAGCATGCGGGGGCGGCCGCCAAGAATCCGCATGTGGATGAAGGGATCAAGCATCTCAAGGAAGCCGTTGAGCATGGCAAGGCCGGTCACGCCGATGTGGCAACACAACATGCCGAAGGCGCGGTCACCCATTTGTCCGAAGTGAAGTAAGCCATTTGGTCAGAGATCTTTTTGAACGGGCAGGGGCAACCCTGCCCGTTTTGTTCTGGGGACATGACGATCATGCGTGTCGGGTTCTTTCAGTTCACTCCACGGTTCGGCGAGGTGTCGCACAATCTCGACAAGGTTGTGGAAACACTCGACCAGGCTGACGCTGATCTGATCGTCTTGCCCGAGTTGTTTGCTTCCGGTTATCAGTTCGTGTCGCAACAAGAAGCGATCACGCTATCAGAGTCGGTGCCGAATGGACCAACCACACAACGGCTGATCGAGCTTGCGAAGCGGCGCCGGATGGTGATTGTCGCCGGTCTTCCGGAGCGTGACGGGGCTGCCTGCTATAACTCCGCCGTGGTCGTCGGCCCGTCCGGGTTTATCGGGTGTTATCGCAAAACACATCTTTTCTATGAAGAAACTCTTTTTTTTACGCCAGGCGACACGGGATTTCAGGTGTGGGATATTGGACTGGCCAAGATCGGCGTCATGATCTGTTTCGATTGGTACTATCCGGAGGCTGCTCGCACGTTGGCGCTCAAGGGGGCCGAGATCATCTGCCATCCCTCGAACCTCGTGTTGCCCAATTGCCCGGACTCCATGCCGGTTCGGTGCCTGGAAAATCGAGTGTTCGCGATTACGTGTAATCGTACAGGGGGTGAAGCGCGAGGCGGCAAAGATCAACTGACGTTTATCGGGAACAGCGAAGTCGTCGCTCCACACGGGGCGATCCTGCATCGCGCGCCGGGGGACCAGGAAGAACTCTGTATCGTCGAGATCGATCCTGCCGACGCGCGGAACAAAACCCTCACGCCCTACAACGAGTTGCTCCGCGATCGACGCGAATCCCTCTATCGCTAGCAGGATGCTGAAGCAGGCTGCCAGCATTGTTCTCGCTGCGCGATGAGGCTCCACGTACCTAAAACCGTATGCGTCGCCTCTTCGCTAGCTGCGGCCTTGCTTGGGACAAGGCGCGTCTCAGGGCGAAGAGTCTGTCTTGGCAGACTCGGGGCGGGCGGGTGAAATAATTGCCAGGGTTGGGCGGGTAAGAAGTCTGGCCTGTTTCAGCATCCTGCGGGGCCAATCTACAGGGCTCGGTTTGTCGTGTCGCTTGCGCGACACAGATCAGCGCGGTAGGATCATATCTATGAAAGCTCCACTCGGGAAAGGTATCTTTCTCATCGCGGCACCGTCCTTGCGCGATCCGAACTTTCGGCAGACCGTTGTGTTGCTTTGCGAGCACGGGGCCGAAGGTGCGCTGGGTGTCGTCGTCAATCGCCCGACTGCGATGTCGGTCTCGGAAGCGTTACCGCAAGTACCGATCCTCGAAGGCCAAGGGCACGTTCTCTTTTCCGGAGGGCCAGTGCAAACGAACCAAGTCATGATGTTGTATCGCCTGGATCAATTGCCTGAGAATTCACATCATGTCTTCGATGGGATCTGTCTCGGCGGGGATACAGACCTCGTCGATCGTATTTTGACTACCAGTGAGGGGCGCGAGGCCTTTCGCGCCTATATCGGATATTCAGGATGGGGCCCAGGGCAGCTGGAGTCTGAGATGCAAACCGGATCCTGGTTTACTATTCCAGCAGATCCCACTGCCGTCTTCGACAAAGATCCCACACGTATCTGGCCGGACATCGTGAGCGCTATGGGTGACGACTATCGCCACTATGCGGACATGCCGTTCGACCCTTCTTTGAATTAGCGGGACGCTGACAAAGGGGGCGAGGTGTGGATGGGACGGTCCCTTGCTCGCGCAACGCGCGGCCTCAGAAGACCCTCGTTGGACGCGCGCAGTTGGAATCATCCCATCCACCTCTTAGTGAGAGTTTCGCTGCGGCCTTGCCTGGGACAAGGCGCGTTCCAGGGCAAAGAATCTGTCTTGGCAGACTCGGGGCGGGAGGGTGAAATAATTGCCAGGGTTGGGTGGGTGAGAAGGTTGGCCTTTTTGAGCGTCATGCGGGAGGCTTCGCTATCTAGGAGTTGTTCGGGGTTGGAATTCAGTGAGTGCCCACCAGTTTTTCAAAAGCTTGTTAGTCTCGCACCCAATCCTCGCCTCGTTCCATTGCAGCCTTCTCGTGCAGGGTGGTACCCTTCTTCGTTGTGGGTTTAGGCTTCCCTGGAGTCGCGCCGGTATGGTTAAACGGATCGGCTGTTGGATGGGGATGACCCTCCTTGTCGGTGCCTGCTCAGGATGTGGCGTGCTGTATACCGTGGTGAAGTCGGAATCCAAGTTGGACCGGCTGGCCGTGCCGATGACGAAGGCCGAGGTGATCGACCAGGTTGGCCGGCCGGACCGTGTGCTGCGTGACGATGGTCGCCTGCTGGTCTGGGAATATTCCCTCACGGCCCGCAAACAGTGGCTCTATGAGTTGGCCCTTTGCCCGATCTCGATCTGGATCGGCGGCTGTATTTTCTATCCCTTCACCAACCTTGCCGCGGAACATCAACGCGAATATCCGCACCACATCGTGCTGGTGAACGACGAACTCTGTGCCTGGGGCACGCCCTCTGCCATTCTGCAACGGCGCCGCGCCTGTGCCACGTCCGGCACTGCCGCCCTAGGATCCGGTGGGATGCTCGGACGTCCTGAGCCGGTCGTGACCGGTGTCGGCCCGATTAATCGAGATACAATCAATCGCTATCGGACGATGGCAGTCATGGTGTTTGAGGATGCGCCGGGCGCAGAGGGATCGGGGTCGCGTGTCGCCGGGATCGTGACGACCTTGTTGCTGGATTTGGACGTCAATATGGTCGAGCGAACCGAGCTCGACGAAGTGTTCAAAGAGCAGGTCGTCCAACTGCAGCATGCCGACGATGCCGAGGTGCTGAAAGTCGGGAAACTCGTCGGTGCTCAGGCCATTGTGGTGGGCGAAGTGCAGCAATGGGAACGAACCGAGGGAGAGCAGATCAGCCGCGTGTCGCTGTCCTTTCGGATGATCGATGTCGGGAGTGGCTTAGTATTGTTTAACGGGGAGGGACATAGTTCTGATGCCACGGCCGATGATCCCGAGGGCTTGGCCCGCGTCATCGCGAATCGCATTCTCGCCCGGTTCGGATCGCAAACCGGGTTGCTCGGGTCCGGACGAATCGGCGTCAATTGGGAATTGCAAGAATTAGCGGGCGTTCGATACTACCTCGTGCGGGAACTTCGTGGCGGCCTGCCTGCCGAGAAGGCGGGCCTCAAGGTGGGCGATCGAGTGATGGCCTGTAACGGGGCGGTCTTATCTAGCGTGCCTTCAGAGCAGGAAGCGAAACGACTCTGTCAGGTTCAGGCGGGGCAGACCCTCCAGTTAGATGTGAGTCGAGCAGGACAACCAATTGAGATATCGCTGACGGCAGAGAAGCGGCCAGGGCTATAGGCGCTGGCATGCTCTCTGTTCCGCAAGCAGAGGGGCGAGAAATCGTCCAGTATGAGAGGCCATGACCATTGCCACTTGTTCCGGTCTCCCTTCCGCCACAATCTGTCCGCCGGCTGCTCCGCCTTCCGGTCCTAGGTCGATAACCCAATCCGCTGACTTGATGACGTCGAGGTTGTGTTCCACCACCACCACGGTATTGCCGCTGTTCACCAGCTTCTGCAGCATCGCCAGGAGTTTTTTGATGTCTTCTACATGAAGGCCGGTGGTCGGTTCGTCCATGATATAGAGCACATCAGGGGACTGGCTCCGGCTGTGACGGTGCCTGTTCCCGTCTGCCAGGCCAGGAAGGGGGACAGTCCCTTGCCGGGACAGTCCCCCGCCGGATATCAACTCGGCGGCGATTTTCAAGCGCTGGGCCTCGCCGCCTGAGAGTGTCGTCGCGGATTGGCCGAGCCGAAGATAGCCGAGTCCGATGGACGAGAGCAGACGGAGTTTTTCCGTGAGCTTGGGCGAGCCGCTAAAAAATCCCAGCGCCTCTTCAGCTGTCATCTGCAACACATCATGGATCGTTTTCCCGCGATAGCGTATGGAGAGGACATCCGGTTTGAATCGCTTTCCGTCGCAGGCGTCGCAGGTGGCATAGATATCTTCAAAGAAATACATCTCGAGCTTCTCGACACCACTCCCTTCGCATCGGTCGCACCGGCCCCCAGTGGTATTGAACGAGAAATGGCCTGGCGTGAGCCCGCGCCGGAGCGCATCGCGCTCAGAGGCGAAGAGGGAGCGAACTTCATCAAATGCTTTCAGATAGGTGATCGGATTGGAGCGCGGCGTTCTGCCGATCGGTTCCTGATCGATGAGCTTGATGCCGGTCAGATGCTCGATCCCCTTAATCGCACGAAACTTGCCCATGGGCAGTGACTCAATACGAAAGGCCCTGGCTACGGCGCGATACAGTGTGTCTTCGACCAAAGTGCTCTTGCCGGACCCGGAGACGCCGGTGACGCAGACCAACATGCCGAGCGGAAT
>DASVEA010000050.1:0-2142 GCA_036380815.1 Nitrospiraceae bacterium | reverse complement strand
CGCTCGATCCAGCTTGCCGAGGAGCGGTGTCTTCGGATTGAACGACAGCTGCTTGACCTCTTCCTTCATGACGCGTTGCCGCGAGGCCAATGCGAGTTGGAGTACGAACAGTTCTTCAAACGCCAAGCGCCGATGCGCCGGCGTGAGGCCTCGATCGAGCTGTCCTCCATCCGTCCCAGCCTGAGGGAAAT
The DNA here is from genome assembly GCA_036380815.1 of Nitrospiraceae bacterium. Taxonomy (GTDB): domain Bacteria; phylum Nitrospirota; class Nitrospiria; order Nitrospirales; family Nitrospiraceae; genus Palsa-1315. The sequence goes on along the minus strand of DASVEA010000050.1, from coordinate 1,951 downwards.
GCACATCCTGAATGGCTTGCTGAATGGGCAGCAATCGATAGCGGGCACGAAGCGGAACCGGCAACACTTCCTGCGCCTCGGCGACATGCTCATCCAGCAAGCCTTTGACGAGCACGCGCATATGCCGGGACGTCCACCCCTTGGTTTCGTGGTACACGGGAACAATACGCCCCACGTGCAGCGGCGCCTCGGCTTCCGCGCCCACAACTTCGTATTGCGCCACCTCCATCCTCGTGTCCACCCACCCCCGCGCGCCGGCGACCATCCGCCCTGTCAGCATGATGCTCGTCCCGACGGTGAAGAGTGGCTCGAGAAACGGCTGGTTAAAGAACCGCGCCTGGAGGCGCCCGGTTGAATCCTCCACCACAATGTCGAGGATGGCGAGGCGCCGACTGCGGGCGTGCTTTGCCTCACTTCGGACGATCGTGCCGCAGATCGAGGCCTGCACACCCGGCGCGAGTTGCCCGATCGGGGTCATGACCGAGCGATCCTCATAGCGCCAAGGGACGGTCCACAGGGCATCCTCAACCGTCTCGATCCCGAACCGTTGCAGCAACGATGTGCGCTTTGGGCCGACTCCCTTCGCGAAACGGATGGGCTGCGCCCACCAATACCGCGATCGGGCTTCATTCATGACAGGCTCAGGCACCACGATAGGCTCCGGTTTCTGCCACGCCCGAGCCGGATCGCAGGCGGCCTGGCGCAAGACTCCAAGTATGACCGCGGCTTCCTGCAACCGGTGCTGCTGGTCCTCTGCCGAGAGCCGCTGCTGGTCTTCAAGAAACAGCTCACGCAGCTGGAGCAACGCCGCTTCAATCGCCCGTGGATAGACGCGATCGGACAGGGCCTGCATCACCTGTGAGGAGACAAAGCGATTCAGATTCTTGACGGTGGGCAGATGTGCGAACGCATCGCGCGTCGCGAATTCGATTGGACGCGCGACACGGTCCAGCCATTGCTGAAACTGTTCAGGGGGGTTGGGCTCGGAAGAGCGCCTTATCACAGGGCGGATCGTATCATAGCCTCTTCCCCTCCTCAACGACCAGCCCTGTTCGCCTTGTCAGTTTTCTGACAATCCTTTGTCGAGCCTGCCCAAGGTGATACATTGGTTTCATCCGAATAGGGCCCGTATGTACCGTCGCAACATTTCTCACATTTTGTATCCCCTCGCCTGCCTGATCGGGCTGTTCATCGTCTATCAAGCCTGGTTCAAGCCGACCTATATGCCTACGCCACCACCATCTCAGCCCAATACCGTCGTGGAGGACTCCGAGGACGCGACGCCAGAACCGCATCATGATGGCCCCCCGGAACTGGAGGCTAAACAGACTCGCCTGATCGATCCCAGCGTGGTCCCGCAGACGACGCATCGCGAACTATTGGAGACGATCCGCGACGAGATCGAAAAAGGAAACGTCAAGACCGCAGAAACTAAACTGACCGATCTACCAGCCAGTGTGTCAACGGGGGGCAAAACCCGCCTCTACACTGCCGTGCTATGGAATAACCTCGGCATTCAACTCGAAAAAGCCGGCGGCACCGCAGCCTCGGTGTATGCATTCAAGAAGGCATCATCGTTGGACGCCAACAGCCCGACCATTCATCTCAACCTCGCCCATGCCTACTGGGAATTGCGCGATCCGACCATGACGCAAGACTTTCTGGAAAAGTTGGTCGCCCTGGCTCCGAACGAGCCCTTCCCCCATCTGGCGCTGGCCAATCTCTTTCAGGAACGGGATCAGCTGGGCGAAGCTGTTCGCCATCTCGATCAAGCCACCGCCCACGCGGCCAAAGACCCCGCCGTGCAATCCTATCTGCGAACCGTCACGGCCAAAGTCCGCGGAACCGAGAAGAGCGAAGCGCGACTCACCAGCAGAAACAGCGAACATTTTACCGTGAAGTTCGACGGGGAAGCCGATCAGGCTACCTGGGCCGTTGTGTTGGAGATTCT
>DASVEA010000049.1:0-2082 GCA_036380815.1 Nitrospiraceae bacterium | reverse complement strand
CCGGCATCGGCCGAATCACGAAATTCGATCCGGCGGCCTACGATGCCCAAATCGCCGGTGAAGTGAAAGACTTCGATCCAGCCGAGTTCATCGAGAAAAAAGAAATCAAAAAGATGGATACGTTCATTCATTATGCCGTGGGCGCTGCACAGCTGGCGGTGGATGATGCGAGGTTTACCGTGGCACCGGAAGAGGCCACGAAAGTCGGTGTGTATATCGGATCGGGCATCGGGGGGCTTGGGTCAATCGAGCACTACCACAAGATTTTGCAGGAAAAAGGCCCGGGGCGCGTTTCGCCATTTTTCATTCCGATGACCATCATCAACCTCGCTTCCGGGCAGGTGGCGATCAGACTGGGCGCCAAGGGGCCGAACTCCTGTGCAGTGACGGCTTGTGCGACGGGCAATCACTGTATTGGCGACGCGTACCGGCTAATTCAGGCGGGCGATGCCGATGTCATGATCGCGGGCGGGGCGGAAGCCGCCATTACGCCGTTGGGGGTTGCAGGGTTTGCGGCGTCAAAAGCCTTGTCGTTTCGCAACGATGACCCGACGAAAGCGAGCCGACCGTTCGACAAGGACCGCGATGGATTTGTGCTCGGCGAAGGCGCTGGAGTCGTGGTTTTGGAGGAACTGGAGCATGCGCGTCGGCGTGGCGTTCGGATTTATGCAGAATTGATCGGCTACGGCATGAACAGCGACGCCTACCATATCACTGCCCCGTCTGAAGAGGGGGAAGGCGCAGTCCGGTGCATGGAGCTGGTGCTCAAGGATGCCGGTCTCAGCAAGGACCAGGTCGGGTACATCAACGCGCATGGAACCTCGACGATGGCGGATGCGATAGAGACCAAGGCCATCAAGCAGGTGTTCGGTGAGCAGGCCTACCGGATTCCGGTGAGTTCGACCAAGTCGATGACCGGCCACTTACTCGGGGCAGCCGGTGGGATTGAAGCGGTGTTTACGGTTCTGGCGCTTCACCACGGGATTCTTCCTCCGACGATCAACCTGGATCATCCGGATCCTGCCTGCGATCTGGACTATATTCCGCACAGGGCCAGACCGGCTACGGTGACGGCGGCGCTATCGAATTCTTTTGGATTCGGCGGGGTCAATGCCTGCCTGCTCTTTAGAAAGCCAACCGCCTAATAGGCCTGCGCGAGGGATGTACTCGTCACTATGTCTTCGGCTTCATCCGCCGACTCGCTCCAATCCTCGTTGGGCTATCGATTCAAGGCCCTTGCTTTGCTCGATGAAGCCTTGACGCACTCCTCTCTCGTCAACGAACAGAAAACGGCTGCGTCTCAACATAACGAGCGGCTCGAATTTCTCGGCGATGCCGTGTTGTCACTTGTGATGAGTGAGTATCTGGCCTCCGCGTTGCCGAAGTCTTCAGAGGGTACCCTCTCGAAGCTGAAAGCGCAGGTGGTGAGTGAGGCATCGTTGGCGCAGGCAGCCCGCCGCCTTGGACTGGGGGAGCATCTCAAGCTCGGGCGCGGGGAGGACCGTTCGAAAGGGCGAGAGAAAGACTCGTTGTTGGCCGATGCGCTGGAGGCGGTGCTTGCAGCAGTTCATCTTGACGGAGGATTCGAGGCAAGCCGCACGGTGACGCGCCACATTTTCGCAGAGGAACTCACGCATATTGCTGCGCAACAGGAGCAGCCTGGAGCGGGCGACTACAAGACCCAGTTTCAGGAGTGGTGTCAAAAGAGGCATGACACATTGCCACGCTATGCGACCATTCGAGAAACAGGGCCCGACCACCAGAAGTTATTCGAGGTGGAACTGTCCATTCAGGGCGAGGTCGTGGGGATGGGGTCCGGTCGAAGCAAAAAGGAAGCAGAACAACAGGCGGCGAAGCAGGCGCTTCGACAGGTAGGGACCTGATTTCTCAGGATGCTGAAAAAGACTGCCAGCGGCGTTCTCGCATCGCTCAGAGGCTCAACGTACCGAAGCGTACGCCTCGCCTCTTCGCTCGCTGCGGCCTTGCTGAACAGCCTTTTTGAGCATCCTGAGGGCTATGTTGACAGTGAGACTATGCTGTAAGATTCCAGCGTGTATGGTGTACAAACTAATTTTTTCGTAG
>DASVEA010000048.1:0-3998 GCA_036380815.1 Nitrospiraceae bacterium | reverse complement strand
AGACGGAGGCTATACAAGCGGAGACTGCACGCGATGAGGCTCGGAAGAAACAATCCGAATTGGTTGCCCCACTTGATCCAGTAAAGAAGGCGAAAGATGATGCGGTGGAAGCAGCCAACTCGGCCGAAGCTATAGCGGATGCCAAGAAGGCGCAATCTGACGCCCAGAACCTTTGCACGCAATGTATTCAAGCCGCTCAGGAGGAGGTGAAAAAATGCCTCGGTGGGGCCATTAGTCAAGAGGATAAGAAGTCTTGTCTGGAGAAGCAGGAAACACGAACGAAGGCTTGCTCGAACGGTGAGTGCAAAATTGGGAGGGCGCAAGGTGGTAGTAAAGGTGAAGTCCCCTCTGAGAAGAAATAGAGCACCGAAGATCAAAAGATGTCAGGAACCATTTCGGTCTGAACAGCCGCCTACCGCGTCCGGTCCTTGTCGTTTGTCGTCTGTCTGGTTCGTCTAGTTCAAGTAAATAAACGAGATAATCCAAACAAACAAAAGCAACCAGCTGGGCTTCTCGTTTCACGAGTTAGGGCTCCCCCTCCCAAGGTAGGGTATCGCGCACAGTGCCCGCCTCGGTACAATCCGAAGGCACGGAGGCTGTGTGTGATGGCGCCACTTCATTATTCTCGGACTTATCATCGGTTCCCGCTTTTCTATCCTGTCATCTTCGGTGGGGCTCCATTTGTCGGCGAAGGCATTCTGACCAACCTGTCGCTGAAGGGGTGCTCCGTCAAGTGCGATCGAGAGGTCCTCTGCGGGAGTAACGTGCGCGTGAGTGTCCTGCTCCCCAATCAGACGCCAGCGCTATCAATTAACCTTGGCACGATCAAATGGGTCCAGGGCCATCAGTTTGGGGTAGAGTTTCTTCGCCTGCCGCTGGAGGCACGGCAACGTCTGAATAACACTCTACGAATTGAACTCATCCTCATTCTGAAGACTCGTTCGGGCAGAAGCGAATCGCTAGAATTGCTCAATCGGGGAACCTAGGCGTTAGGTCGTGCGTGAAGCGTCGTTCGTATCTCGCATGAAGCTAAGAGCATATGGCGTATGGCTTATGGCAAATGGCCAAGAGTCAGAGTTGGAACTGCCGACACCAAGGACCGACGCCTCTAACCGACAGACGGTGCTCTTTCCGAACCATCAGCTATAAGCCATAAGCTTTTTCCCCTTATTGTACGCCATCAGCCATATGCTCTGCTCTCCTGCCGTCCGCCTTCGGCTCCACTCTCCATCGCCCGCATTCTTGACGCGCCTGCTTTCCCAGCGTAGGGTCTTGCGGTGGCTGAATCGCAGGAAGAGGTATTGAATGGCGTCTGCATTTTCCCACGCCATTGTCGCTCTGGCGATGGGGAAGGTTTTTCAGAGCAAGGAACTGAGTTGGCGCGAGTTGTTCTTGGGTGCGCTCTGTTCGGTCGTGCCGGACTTAGATGTGATTGGGTTTCCCTTTGGCATTCAGTACGGCGATGTGTGGGGCCATCGTGGGCTGACGCACTCGGTCGTGTTTGCGGCGCTGTTAGCTGGGAGTCTTGTAACTTTGTGGTACCGAAGCAAGCCGGCGGTTGCGATGACGGGGCTGTTTCTCTATTTATTTCTCTGCACCGCCTCGCATGGCGTGCTTGACGCGATGACGAATGGCGGGTTGGGCGTGGCGTTTTTCTCTCCATTTGATAAGACGAGATATTTCTTCCCCGTGCGGCCGGTCCTTGTGTCTCCAATCGGCGTCAGCGAATTTTTCAGCGCATACGGTGTTCGGATCCTGGCCAGCGAAGCGATATGGATCTGGCTGCCATCCTGCGCGGCGTTCGTGGTGCTTCGCGCAGTCCAGCGGCTTTGGTCAGTCAAGAAGGTGGCATCTCCCTTATATCCATCGTGAAGCGTCGTTCGCCTCATCGATGGGTCTGATCTGAAACGAGGTACGTACTCATCTCTGCTGCGTGTGTTACGAGGACTGAGGTGGCGCAATGATACGGAACCGGACTTCATCCACAAGGGTGTCCGCGGACGTCCGCTCTCCTGAGAACAGCCCACATTGGTAAAGGCCCGCGGTCCATCCAGTTTTAGGAGGGGTCAACATGAAATAGCCGGATTGGTCATTCATGGACGTCAGGACGTGGTCCTGCGCGACGGCGCGTTGCTCTCCAGTCATCTCGGACGTTTCCAAAAAACAGCGTGCGGTGAGGGGGACCGCATCAAATGAGGCCGACACCAGTCCAAAGACCAAGTAGATCTCCGTCTGTGTGGTGGGAAAGCTATCCCCCGGGTTAAGGGGAATAAATTCATGGGCGCCGGTGGGAAAATCATCCCGCACGACCTTGCTCGCCGGGATGACAAACCGAAACCAACTGAAGTCGGCGTCTCTGCCCATGAGCGATGCCCGCTGGTCCAGTGGTTGTTGCGGTGTAAACCGCTCGATGGCTCTTGCATACAGGTCTTCCTCCGGAAGGGCTGCGGCTGGAGACGAATCGACTGGAGGGGTATGGTCCGTTGCCTTATCAGCCGTCAGCTTTGCCAATTCTGGAACATGCGGCCGCACCTTCTCTAGCCACCATGCAATTTTCTTTTTATCGAGAACACGTGTTCCAGCTGGGAGTTCAACATTCTTGTTGTTTGCTTCATATTCGACGGCCGCGTCATAGAGGGTTTGAAAATGGACGAACGCGTCCTCCCACTGTTCCAACTCCACGAGACATTGGCCCATCCGAAACACCGTGTCCGCATAGTCTTCGTCGGTGGGATCGAGGTTGGACATCTTCCCAAACACGGTCAGCGCATCCTTGCAGCGGCCCAGCTGCATGAGGGTCAGCCCTAATTGATAATTGGCTAGAGCATCATTGGGGTTGAGGGCCAGCATTCTTTGATAGATCGGTTCGGCCTCCCGATATCGTCCCGTAGAGAAAAGTCTCCATGCCTCTGCGCGAATGGAGGCCCACTCCTTGCGCTGTGCTCCTGTCATTTCTTTGGTCAGAACGGGGTCGAAGCGCCGGCCTCGATCGATGGAGGTTCCATTGATTTGTGAGAGCAAATTCCTGGCAGGGAGTTCCAGCGGAGAACCAGGGGGCAGCTTGTGCAACACGTAATGCACGTCAGCATCAGCGCCTTGATAATCCAAGACGTCGAACCGCGCCCGCGCCAACGCTAATCGCCAGCCGAGCAAATCCGGAACGAGCTCCACGGCCTTTTTATACGATTCGAGCGATTCCTCAAGGCGGTCGAGTTTTCGGAGTTCTTCCGCCAGCCGCAGATGGACCAAGGGATTCTGACCATCGATTCCTGCGATGCGTCCTAATTCAGCGATGGATTCCTCTCCCTGTCCCGACCGAATCAACACACTCCACTTGGCCCATCGGACATCCAAGGCGGTTGGTGTCCTGGCAAGGACCGTCTCATAGGCCTCAACCGCCTCTCGGGGGCCTCGGGATGTGGTGAGAATATCGCCGCGTAATTTCTGGAGCGTGAGTGCCTGAGGATGGTCTTGAATCCCTTGGTCAAGGATCTCGAGCGCAGGGTTGATCGCACCACTCTCCCACACAGCTTTCGCATGTTCGGCGACTTGCTCCTCTGAACGTAACGAAGGATCTTCCGCGAACGCGAAGGGACCCATCGTCAACGTCACAACAAGTGGCATGCCAACGAGCATGGGGATGGAGTGATATCTTGTCCGGGCGACACGGTCCTGCATGTAAGATGGCAACGATCTATTCATGAGCATAGAGGCATTTTGACTGAAACCCACTATATCAAGAAGTCATGTGATGGTGAAATGAACCACCGCATCCGAACCTTACAGAGCTTAGGGCATATCGCTGATGGTGTTTGTGTCAAACAAGAGCAACCAGCCGATGGTACGAGCGATCAGGATTCGCTCTGTTCATGCTATAGTCCATATGCCATCAGCCTTAGGTTCCGATCTTCGCCCATGTTCGACGTCATCCTCTATCAACCGGAAATTCCCCCGAACACCGGCAACATCATACGACTCTGTGCCAATACTGGCGCAAA
>DASVEA010000047.1:0-8663 GCA_036380815.1 Nitrospiraceae bacterium | reverse complement strand
GACGTTTTCTGGAGTTGATCATCGCCGATCGCCGCTGCCGCTTTGAGCCCTGTTTCGAAATCGCCCGGTTCGATCAGGTTTCTCTCTCGTTTGGCGTGGTGGCCCCAGACGCCGGCGAAACAATCGGCCTGCAGCTCCATTTGCACCGACAAGGCATTCCTCTCTCGTTCAGAGGCCTGGCGCTGGAGGCGCGTCACCTTCTCCGCAGTGCCCATGAGATTTTGTACGTGATGGCCGACCTCATGCGCAATCACATAGGCCTGGGCAAAGTCGCCGGCTGCGCCAAGTCGCTGGGCCATGACCTTGAAGAAGGAGAGGTCGAGGTAGACTTTGTGATCGCCGGGGCAGTAGAAGGGACCGACAGCCGACGACGCGGTCCCGCAAGCAGACTGGACTGCCTCGGTGAAGAGTACGAGTCGAGGATCTTCATACCGTGGCCCAAGGAGTTGCTTCCAGGTCGTTTCCGTGTCGGCGAGGACCACTGCGGCGAATTTTCCCAGTTGGTCGTTGGGCGATCCGGTCGGCGCCGGCTCGGAGGGCGCCGATGAGTCCGGTATGCTCTGGACACCATTGAGCATGTCGATGAGGGTCAAGGGATTGATGCCGGTGAAATAACTGACGGCGAGCACCAGCACGATGCCGCCTATTCCCAGCCCTCCGCCGATCCTGGCCGGTCCCATACCTCGACGATCTTCGATATTGCCGCTTTCTCGTTGCCCTTCCCAGCGCATGAGGATCTCCTGATAGGACGTAGTGTCTCGAGCGGGCGGATCAGGCCGGCTCTGTCTCCTTTGATTGAATGACCTTGTTCCTACGCAGTGATCCCGAAGACCGATCACGTGATGCATCATAACCGAATGAGGGAACAGAGGGAAGGCCCTGATCGTCGCGCGTTGACCCTGCATGTTCGCACGAAGATCGAAGTGATTGGGATCTCGGTGAGAAGCCTGATTGAAGTGGGAGGTGCCCACCTAGGGTGAGCACCTCCGGAGGACTGGCGCTACTTCGATGCTGCCGTACTGGTCTCGACTTGGCCGGCAATTTCTTTGAGGTCCTTCGGGTACAGCACGATCTCAATTCGTCGGTTGGATGATCGTCCCTCTTCGGAGTCGTTTGAGGCGAGGGGGTGAGTGTCCGCGTAGCCGACTGCTGAGAGGTATTGGCGGTCCACACCGCCCTGATCGATCAGGTAGCGCACCACGGTTGTGGCTCGCGCCGTCGAGAGCTCCCAGTTTGTCTTGAAACGATCTTGTAGCTTCGAACTGATGGGCACATTGTCGGTGTGGCCTTCGATCCGAATTTGTTTGTCTGTGATCTTGTTGAGCACGTCGCCGACTTGTTTTAGGACTTTCACACCGGCCGGTTTCACTTGGGCCTGCCCGGAATCGAACAGAACGCGATCCACCATGTTGATCGTCAGGCGGTCCCGTACTTGTTGTATAGTGATATTGCCCTTGGAAATTTCGTCTTGCAGCGATTTGGACAGTTCTTCCTGTGTTCGTGTCAGCCGTTTGATTTCTTCTTCTTTTGCCAGCCGTTCTTGTTCTAACGTCGTTGCAAGTTGTGATTGTTCCTGCCGAAGTTGCTCGCGCTCCTTCGCGATGCGAGCGGCGTCGCCTTCAAGCTCAGAAGCCTGCTTCTGCAGCTTGGCGATTTCTTCCCGTGCTGAGGCACTTCCGCTCGCGAGCTTCTGTTCGAGATCAGTGATTTGACCGCGCACATTGCCGAGTTCACTGTTCAGTTGTCCGTTCTCCTTCTCCAGGCCGTCCAGGCGGGACTGCAACTCGCTTGAGCGCGCCGCGAGCGCTTCACGTTCTTTGGCCAACGAGGCAGCCTGCTGTTCGGCAGCTTTTCGCTGAGTGGCTTCCTGGTCCAAGTTTTGTTGGAGCCCAGCCAATTGCTGTTGCAGTTGGGCGGATGTTTTCTTTGCGGCCTCAAGTTCGGAGAGCGTCTTCGTGTGGGTTCCTGTGCTTACGCATCCCACCACCGTCACGGCACATAGCAGGGCTAATGCGGGGGCCCGCAGTGGCATGGTTCGATCAATCAATATTTGTCGCATAGTCTTCTCCTTTGAATGATGGCGAACAGCATATTGCGAAGGGGAGCAAGCTCAATGCCCAATGACTTGGAAACGCACGTGAAGAGAACTCCTCATTTCTCATTGAGTTGGAGGAACAATTGTCTCCTGCTGTGCGAGGTAAAGCAAGGGGACTGGAGCATGGCGCCACAATCACTGTAGGGTGGGCCCTACAGCAATTATGGCTGTCGCTGTGATCTGCTGTGAAGTCAGCCGGCTGATTCAAGGGGAAGAGGAGGCTGATTGTCTGACAAATGAATTACAACGCAGCAGGCGGGGCGCAGCAGTGCTGCGCCCCGAAGCAAGGCTCATTTTCCACCCATGTCCTTCTTCTCGTTCTTCTTATCGTCGTCCGCCTTGCCGCTGGTCATATCCTTCTTCTCTTTCTGCTCGGCAGGGGCTGGCTCACTGGCGAAGGTCATGGGAACGCCGAATCCAACAGCGAGAAATGCGGCTAAGACAATCATGTGTACAAAGCGATTCATGATGAATCCTCCTTGGTGATAAAAATGGGTGCCGCCTCTGACACGCGAAATTGATGAAACATTCACTTTGCGAGGCAGCTAGCAAGAGCAATGAGCAAGTGTGGTGCCGGGAGTTGAATTGATTCAAATGCACCATCAACCCAAACTTCCAGGTACAAATTCCTGGTTTATTCAGTTATTGGGAAGATGCCTGATTGGCTGGGAGGCGTCGGAGGAAACTACGTATACATTGAGGTGGTTGTGACCTGCAGGGGAATACATACAGCCATACAATCCCATGGTAGAAATGGTTGCGCGGAACAGTGCAGAATGTTGTGGTTGCTAATTGTGCTTGACACAGGGGTTGGATATAGGACGCACATGTGGTTTAGGTTTTTGAAAGTAGGGGTACTGATTCTATCGCTCATCGCCGTGGGCTGCTCCTCCTCTCCGGTCGAGATCCCTGAAACCCTTGAACCTCAAATTGATAAGAATGTGACATTCACGGAAGTGCTCGCCTCACCCGAGTTGTATAAAGGACGTATCATTCTGCTCGGCGGTAAAATCCTCAAGGCGAAGCGGCTCAAAAAGGGGACGCAGGTCGAATTGTTGCAACTCCCGCTCAACAAGGATCAAGAGCCGACGACGGACCTCACGCGATCGCAAGGGCGAGTGTTGGTCCTTCACCAGGAGTTCCTCGATCCGGCAACATTGACGCCAGGGATGCTGGTGACGTTCGTCGGCGAGGTCAGCGGGGCCATTATTGAAAAGTTGGACGAAGTCGACTATCGCTATCCCACCCTGACTGCGAAACACTGGTATGTCTGGTCTCCTGCCATGTTGGACGACCGGCGGGGAGGACCATCTTTCGGCGTCTACGGTGGTATGGGAGTCGGCGGTGGAACTCGTCGTGGTGGCGGATTCGGAATCGGGTTCTGATCGGTTTCTTGGTGGGGCGTCATGCCTTTACAGGCTGGGGAAAAACTATTGTGGCACGTCTGAGACAAGCCCGGTCTGTTTTGTCCATTTGGTCTGTCTGGTTGATCTGGTTTGTTTCGTTTAACCAAACACACGAGACAGACCGAACAGACCGAATAGACCAGACCGACCAAACAAACCGAAAAGACCAAATCAACAAGACAGGGTGGAGGACTTTTTCAGTATCCTGCTAAGTTGTCGCGGTGCAGGAGTATCACATGAAAAGGATGGGGGACAGTGTGGGCAAGTCGAATGCCGGCCGAGAAAGCGGGAGTATCAGGTCGTGGCCTTGCAAACAATGATGCGGGGTGTGTGAACCGGCTTTATACGGAGGAGGTATATGCCTGCGACGGTGCACCAGATTGCGATGCCTATTCCGAGAAGACCAAGACGCCCGGCGATACCGCCCGCGATGTCAAGCGTAATGAAATGCACCAAAATCAACGTGGCGGCGAAGATGGCTAACCAACGTGCCGCGGTCCGATGTTCCCCGTAGAGCGCCCAGGGTACGAAGAGCATCCCAGGAAGAAGTATGACAAAGTGGTGCCCCCAAGAGATTGGAGAGAGAGGAAGTGACATCGCACATGCAAGGCCGAACGTGGCCACATGACCGGCACCCTCCGTCTCCCAATGCCACCGAACGGCTACAACTATCAGCAGTAGAGCGAGCATTACGTGTGGGACCACAAGGATGGTTCTGATAATCGGTGCATCCATCAGAAATGGCATTGGTGGCGCTGGTGGAAGGCTGGTGCCTCGATCATCCGGCCCACCGGTGAATGTATAGGTAAACCAGTTGCCGAGTCGATACACAGCGTTGTTGAGGCTCTGATTGCGGACACTGTGAGCATCGAAATTCTGGTCCTCGCCGAGACGCTCGTTAGTCGCAACACCTGTGTACCAGGTCCTCAAATGACGGCTATTGTCTTCCCAACCGATCAGGATGGTTGGTAGCAACAGCAAGAAGAAGATCATTCCGACCGTGAACCCACTCACACAATGCACGAAGCGCCGACGGGCAATCGGAGAGCGTTCCGTTCGCACAGCTGCGACGAACTGCTGAAGCAGGAGGATTGAGACCGGTAGGGCAGGCGTTACCTTCATCACTACAGGAAGCGCCAGAAGTGTCCCTCCCCAGAACCACCAGAATCTACGCTGCGTTTCATAAATGACGCGAAATCCTATAAGCAGAGGCCACAGGACGGCGATCCCCACCTGTCCTCGTTGTAAGGTATTAATGAAAGGAAAGAAGACTGCCGCCGCTGTGGCAATTACAAGCCATCCGGGGAGATTGCGACGGTCAGCCGGTGGCCTGCCCTCAAACGCTTCTTGTATCCGTTGCACGATCTTCCGGCATTCGGAAAGACAGCCGGCAACCATGATCAGGCTCAGCAGGAACCATGTGACTCCCTGCCAGTCTGTGGGGAGCGCATGAAGAGGGGCAACGAGGAGAGCGAAAAGTGGCGGATAGAGATAGTGCCAGCCTCGGGGGTTTGTGACAGCGTAGGGGTCGCGGCCATCGAAGAACGCAGCGCCTGCCTCGGTGTAAACGGTAAAATCAGTTCGATGTGCGCCGATGTTGTGCGGATCAAGGTCGGCACGTCGTCGCACATCAGTGAATCCCCACACGAGCAGGAAGGAAACAACGATAATCCAGACCCAGCGACCCTCTCGAGTCCCGATGCGCATTACTCCTTTCTGACAGCTACACCTTGTGGAGTGTTTCCGCCCTCTGTTGCAACCGCAACCTCCACGGAAGTACTAGGGCCTCTCCGACGACGCGCCCGCTCATTTTCGAGACACCATGTGCCCGTTCAACAAAGGTAATGGGCACCTCGTAAATGGAGAACCCGTGTTTCCATCCCCTCCAGCTCATCTCGATCTGGAACGCGTAATTCTCGGCTTCTATGGAGTCTAAATCAATCGACTCAAGTACCTTGCGCCGCCAGCACTTCAGACCCCCCGTCAAGTCACATTGCGGGACCCCTAGTATCATCCTTGCGTAGAGATTACCGACACGCGACAGGAGGTATCGCCTGAACGGCCAATTGGACACAGTACCCCCTGGTATCCAGCGAGAACCGACCACGATATCCGCAACACCCCTGCAGGCTGCTTCTAGCATGTTCCTGAGATCGACGGGTCTATGGGAGAAATCGGCATCCATCTGGCAGATGAGTTCCGCCCCTGTCGTGCGCAGTACGGTCTGAAAGGCTTGTTTGTAGGCTGAGCCAAGGCCGAGTTTTCCTGGACGATGGATGACGTCCATTCGTCCCAAGGAAGCTACGAGCCGATCAGCTTCCATTCCGGTCCCATCCGATGAAGCGTCATCAACCACCAGGAGACGGATCGAGGGGGAAATCGCCAGAACCTCCGGCACGAGGCGGGAAAGATTCGCGATCTCATTATAGGTCGGGATGACTACAACGGTAGGAGGAAGCGCAATCCCTTGCATAACAGCGTCACGCTAACCATTGCTGAGTTTCAGCCATCATGCGGGGAGCACCCAACTTCGCTTCTCCATCAAGGAGAGCCATCTGAACGCACTCAAGGGAGTGAGTGCCGCGGTTGGGCTGAGAAGTCAGTGCATGCATAGGGGAAAATGAAGGTAAAAGGAGGAACGAGCTCAGCGACCACGCATACTGCCATTCCTAACCATAAATAGTATGTAACAAATTGACGACTGATTTCAACTGGTGTTGGTGTAGCGAGCTATGCGAACGTGCAGAAACCGGAGGAGGCGAAGGCCCCCTCGTGTTATGACCGGGTCCACGAGATCATGAGTTAACGGTTCTTGATGAACTGGCCGACAATGCCGATGCCGATGCCGAGGAAGAGATAGCCGGCGACAACGTTCAACATGACGATGGCCTGGGCGATCGGGTGTGTCGGCTGGTATTCGACCAACGCGAGCGAGGATGTGACATTAATTGCGTAATAGAGGCCGGACCAAAAGGGAATCCAGGCAGACGGATTGGTATTATACATCGGTTGCAGCCACTGAATGCGAAAGAAGATTTCATAGAGCAGACTGAACAGCCCGATCGTTACCAATATCCACGCGGTCCATCGAGGAATACTGGTGCCATATCTGCTCGTAGTTTTCCAGGCTAAGAGGGCCAAGGGATGCTTGCCTTGCATCTTGGCCCAGGCGACCCTCGCATCGCGTTCTTTGAGATAGGCGGATTCAGACTCGTCCAGTTCGCCTGCTTCTGCAAAACAATGGTTTGCTCTCGAGTAGGCACGGACGGCGGCATGTTGAAGATGTTGTTGCGTGGAGCCGGCAGCTTCAGCACGCGCGGCCTGTTCGGCCCACGCGCCTGCTTGTGAGAAGGCTCGCGCCGCATGAATAAATTGGTCCAACTGCTGCAGTTGGTGGCCGGCCTGATGGTACGCGTGGGCGGACTTTGCCGGGTCGCGGGTTTCGAGAAAATGCGCGCCGGCCAAGTAATAACAGGCGGCGTGCATCAGGTTCGCACGTGAATCCTGTCGCGCGAGCGCGTCGGCTTTCTGCAGGACCTCATCGGCGGACTGTGTCGTGGCTATCTCGCTCTCGCCCAGTCGGTAATAGCCTTGAGCAATCGGATCTGAAAAGGTCTGCTCGGTCATTCCACGCCTCCGGGCGTGGCCATGTTAACCCAAGGTGAGGTCAGCAAGAAAGTGCCCTTGCCCATGCGAACCGCCAGCACACGCTTCAGAAGGTGTTAGCGCTTTCGCCAAGGGGTACGGCGCTGCATCCTGCGGGTGGCAGAAGCGGTGAATTTAGAGAAGGGGGAATAGAAAAGGGTTGCCTCGGAAATGGCCGTTAAACTGACTCGACATCCGCGATGATGGTGTGTAACCCGCTCGCTCCCGCTGGTTGCGGCCGGACGATTTCTGCAATCTGTAGTTGACCTTTGGTATCGGTTGCCCGAACAACGGTTTGGAATTTGCCGTGCTGAGGAGGTTTCCAGGTGTAATTCCAGATCACCCAGGAGTAGGGCGACATGGGCTTTTCGACCTCGCACTCGTTCCATGTCCGGCCTGCGTCGAAGCTCAATTCAACTTTGCTGATACTGTTTGGCCCGCCGAAGGCGATGCCCCTGAATTTCTGCTCGGCTCCGCGAAGCGTCTGATAATGTCCGGGAGAATCGATGCGTGAAAAAATTTTAATGGTACCGTCGTCGGTCCAGCCTTTGCGCTGCCAGTAGCCTTGATAGTCTCCGGGATAGACTTCGATTTCGACGATCCACTTCACGTTCTTGATCCCGTAGAGTCCAGGCACTAGGAGTCGAATTGGGAACCCATGCTCCTTCGGCAGCTTCTCGCCGTTCATCAGGAAGGCGAGCATTACGTCGTCTTGCATGGCCCGCTTGAACGGAATGCTGTCGTCGTAGCCATCAATGCCGCGGAACACCACATCGCGCGCGGTCTCTTCATCGGCGCCGCTTTCTTGAAGAAGTTTTTTGAGCGAAATGCCGCGCCACGTCGCGTTACCCATGCTGTCCCCGCCTGGCAACGTGTCGATACACATGAGTGTCGAGACTTGATCGTAGGAATCGCGATTCAGAATATCGCGCCAGCCGAGTGACATCGGAGTGTTCACGGCGCCTTTGATGTGGAGTTTCCACTGTTCGATGTTCACGTCACGCGACATGGAGACGGCGGAATCGGCATAGTTCACCACATAGAACTTTGCGTTCGGTGTGAAGTAGGTCGTGTCGCGCGCGGGAATGGCAAACATGCGCCCGAACACCGACCCCGCAGCATCGCAGCCACCGGTTACTCCAGCGAGGGTGCCGAGGCCGAGGGCCTTCAAAATGGTTCGTCGCCGTATGGACAGGGGTGATTCGTACAGTGACATAGTGTTGTTATTATACACTTATGCACGCAAATGATACTTGACTCTCATCGGAAGCTTTGTTATCTTCCCACCTGTTCGAGGGTGCTTGTGCTTCCTGCCTGTTGACCGCGTGCGAGAGTGCGGTGAGGGCATGCGGTTTTAGGGAATACCCGGCCATAGGTTTGGTAAAAGGGTCCCTTGACACGCTTCTGTGCACAGAGTAGAGTGCACGGCTCGCGTGATGAGCGCGTCTGTTCTTTGACAACTGAATAGAGAATGTTGAGCAATGGTGTAAGTGTATTGAAGTGGTGGCCCTTGGTCC
>DASVEA010000046.1:0-2205 GCA_036380815.1 Nitrospiraceae bacterium | reverse complement strand
ACCAGACCACGCGGGCTCGACGCTCGTGACGATCAACGCCTCATCGGCGAATTACTCGCGAACGAAAAGGAGCGGGCGGAACACCTCATGCTCGTCGATCTCGAACGGAACGACCTGGGACGCGTCTGCCAATTCGGCAGCGTACAGGTCGATGAATTCATGGCGATTGAGCAGTACTCCCACGTCAACCACATCGTGTCCAATGTCAGCGGAGCCTTGAAGCCGGACGCCACGCCCTTCGATCTGATTCAGGCGCTATTTCCTGGGGGCACCATCACAGGCGTACCAAAAATCCGGTGCATGGAGATTATTGAGGAGCTGGAGCCAGTACGCCGTGGCCCCTACACCGGATCATTTGGGTACATCGGCTGGAACGGCGACCTCGATCTCAATATCGTGATTCGAACTCTGGTATGGTGTGGGGGGAAGGGATACTTGCAAGTCGGTGCCGGAATTGTCGCCGACTCAGATCCGGCCAAGGAATACGAGGAAACGCTCCAGAAGGCCCAGGCTTTCTTCAGCGCACTGCAACAGACCTAGCCCTCATTACTCATGAGCGCTTCTGCTGCAATCCCCAATGTTTGGGCGAGAGGCGCGGAGCCAGAGGCTAGGGGCGAAGACTTCCCGTCGAAAGCACGGCTCTTCCCTCTAGCCTCGCGCCCATGACCTGACCTGTTGTCTCGCTTTCGCGACGAACCGTCATGAATAATGCGGGCTAACGATGTGGATTTATCTCAATGATCGGTTCGTGAAAGAAGAGGAAGCCGTCGTCTCCGTCTTCGATCATGGTTTTCTCTACGGTGATGGCGTGTATGAAACGATTCGCTCTTACGGGAGCCGGATCTTCATGCGGGACCTGCATCTTGCTCGGCTTCGCCGGTCTGCGGACGCGATCGGCCTGACTATCCCAATTCCCGAGCACGAGTGGCCGGCGCTCCTCCACGAAGCCATGAGGCGGAATGACGTCGGGCACGAACGCACAGATGCATACCTTCGCATCACCATCTCCCGAGGAGCCGGCGACATCGGCCTCGATCCGGCCCTGTGTCCAGCCCCCACCGTGGTGATCATGACCAAACCGCTTCCCCCTCCCCCACCTAAACAATATCGTATCGGCGTGAACCTGATCGTCGCCCAAACGAGACGGAACCTGCCCAGCGCGCTCTCGCCTCAGATCAAGGCCACCAACTTTTTAAACAACATACTGGCCAAACGGGAAGCGATCGCGGCAGGCGCCTACGACAGCATCCTGCTCAATTGGGAGTCGCATCTGACGGAATGCACCGTCAGCAATCTCTTCTTCGTCCGAGTAGGCAGGCTCTGCACCCCGGCACTTGCATGCGGCCTTCTGGACGGAATCACGCGCAGCATCGTGCTCAGCCTCGCGCGAGAAGCACAGATCCTGGTTGACGAAGGACATTTCGGGATCGAGGAGATTTATAAGGCAGACGAGTGTTTTCTCACCAACACTAGTATGGAAGTGATGCCGGTCACCATGGTGGACGGGCATCCGGTTGGGACTGGGACACCAGGACCTCTCACCCAACAGCTCCATATGCAATTTGTGGCCAACCGAACGCGGTTTTTAGAGCCCTAGCAATTGCACACCCGCACAAACCCCCTTGTTTTTCCACACTATTTATAACTGGCCTCCAGGCACAACATCTGCAGTTTCTTGACACCCAGTGGCAGACTGATATCGTTGCAACCATGCACAACACCTTTTCTCTAATAATGACATCCCTCCGGCGGCACGTAGCGATGGGGCTCACCACGACGGTAATCGCAGGAGTCGGCTCGCTGGCCTTCTCCGTGCCAACAACCACGGCAGAAATTTATCAGTTCATCGGGCACGACGGCTCAATCTCCCTCACTAATGTCCCATCAGATTCGCGCTATCGAAAAATTGAGGTCGAATCCAGCCGACTCCACACCGCCTTGTCCGAGCGAGAACTCGAACCAGTCATTCGTCGGCATTCTTCGCAACACCAGCTCCATCCCGCGTTGATCCGAGCCGTCATCAAAGCTGAATCGGACTTTGATCCACGGGCGGTTTCTCGCGCTGGCGCTATCGGCCTGATGCAATTGATGCCGCAGACTGCCATGCGTCTGGATGTGCGGGATATGTATGATCCGGATGATAATGTGGGCGGAGGGACGAAATACTTACGCCAGCTGCTCGACCGCTTCCATGGGAACTTACCG
>DASVEA010000045.1:0-5296 GCA_036380815.1 Nitrospiraceae bacterium | reverse complement strand
CGACGGGTTTCGGTGCGCGAAGACTCCGTAGCCCTTAGCTCTTGGATCTTTAGCCCGCATTGTTCATGACGGTTCATCGTGAAATGTCAGAGTGGCGCGCGACAAGCGTGAGGAGCGGGACATGCTTGACGTGTGAGCCCTGTCCCTACCGGTCGCGCTTTTCCCGTTAGTCTCGCCCGTCTCACCTGAGTCAGGCATCGGTGCTTACAGCAGAAGCGCTCATGAATAATGCGGGTTAGTTCGTGACCTTGCACGGTTGTGTTTCTGATGCGCGAGGCTTTATAGTTCCCGCCCATTGGGTGATGTGTGGACAGGCTGTCATGGTTCGTTTCGGTAAATTGTGGAGGCAGTTCATGAGGAGGATGCTCGTGCTAGCCGTGTTGATCGTGCTCGCTGCGTATCCGGCAATGGCCGCAGCGCCAGGTGATAAGAGAGCCAAGGAATTAGCCGAGGGGCAGAAGCAGAGTCAGGAGAGGCCTGCGTTGCCCCGTCCGCCAGAGGGGTCGATGGTGTCGATACCGGCGGGAGAGTTTACGATGGGGAGTCAGGATGGTGATCCAGACGAACGACCGGTGCAAAAGGTTCATGTGGATGCCTTTTCCATGGATGTGTACGAAGTAACGGTTGGGCAGTACGCGGCCTTTCTGCAGGCGACAGGGTTCAATTCGCCTTTGGACTGGCAGACGATGAACCAACCGGTGCACCAGAAGCGCCCGGTCGCCAATGTGGATTGGGCGGATGCGGCTGCGTACTGCAAATGGGCCGGCAAGCGCTTGCCGACGGAGGCGGAGTGGGAGAAGGCGGCACGGGGGACGGATGGCCGTCTCTATCCCTGGGGCAACGATGCTCCGACGCCGCTCCACGCGAACTATGGGAAAACAGGGTCGCACAACTATGGGGCATTGGCGCTGGTGGGGACATTGGAAGATGGCAAGAGTCCCTATGGCATCTATGACATGGCCGGTAATGTCTGGGAATGGGTCAGCGACTGGTATGACAATGACTATTACAAGAACGGCCCGTCGCAGAACCCGATAGGACCAACAATGGGCGGGTTCAAAGTGATTCGTGGCGGCTCGTGGAACAGCAATCCGCGGAATCTTCGCTCGGCGGATCGGTACTGGGATCCGCCGTCGTTTCGGAGCTTATACTTTCCCGGGTTCCGATGCGCGAAGACTCCGTAGTCCGCATCTCGATATTCGCGCAAGACCTCTAGACTTGAGAGACAAGCGAGGCGGTCTCAAGGCTGAAGAATGAAGTGTTCGGAACACCGATCCCCGGCATTCAGCTTTCGGCCTTCGGAGCTCGCCTGTCGCGCACGTCTTGCGAGTCTCGCTCACATAACTATTTCACTGGAATACTAATCACAATCCCACCCATGACATCATTGATCTTGAAGTCCTGTTTGGGGCTGTCAGGATGGGCATTATGGCAGCCGATGCAAGCCTGGGCCACAGCAAGATCTGGATAGACGGCTTGGAAGTAACGGGCTCCTCCTTCCTTTACAAACCCGGTATAGGGTTTGGTCGGATGAGTGAGGATAGTCCCCAGGCCTATCCTCTCAAACTCGCTTGAGGCGACATTCCGTTTGTTGATCGGCCAGAGGCTGATCAATCGATACTGTATGCCGATGCCTTTTCTTGCCATGACGCGGCCCGACTCCATCAGAAATTGAGCCGGGAGAGGCAGGGTATTTTTCTCCTCCCAGTTTTCCGAGGCCACGACCACCCCCTTGATCTGCATCCGTTCAACGACGTGCTTGGTATACACCTCACGGTCTGCTTCAATCATGGCGTACAGATAGTCCGCCACCGTTTCTACGGGCAGATTAAAAGCTGTCTCTTCCGTCGCGGCGCTGCTCGGCCCGACTATACCAGCGATGCCCAACCAGAACGCCAGCATGTGAACTCCCCATAGCAACTTGTTAGAGGATGCCATAGAACCTCCTTGGTTTCCTCGTGGACACGTCGGCGTCAATCGCCGTGGTTTCACGAAGGGGTGAGGTGCATTGCAGCCACGAGGCTGCACAATCGTAGCTATTAGCAAGCGGATCAGTTCGGCCGTCAAGCTGGGGTCGGGAATGAGGGGAGTGGAAGCAGTGACCTGTATGAGGCGTGTGAGTTAAGTGGTCGTTAGGATCGTTGGAGTTATGGAAGCAGGCCATATAGTAGGAAAATGCCGAAGCCATGGCCTGGTTCTCCCTCTCAGTATGATGCAGCGTGCCCACTGGATCATAGGATGAATCATCATACGCTTCGGTCTGCACGCTGTCCAATTACCCGGCTCACCGCAGATTCGCAATTGGAGAAACAGGGGCTTGTAATCGCACATCCTGAGACTACGACTGCTGCCGATACACATAATCGAAGCCTGCCATACAGGACTTAACCTCACATCGTGGCTAGCGTGATCCACTCGTCTGTGCTATAGACCGTATCGGGTCGCCTCGTACAACCCCAAATAACAGTAGCAAGATGCCAACCTCTATTGAGTTGAACTTCATCGTTTTCTCCACCCTCGTCATTCTGAGCATATTGACGATCAAACTCTCGAATCGGTTTGGCATCCCCGCACTGGTCTTGTTCCTCGCGATCGGCATGTTGGCGGGGTCTGACGGTCTCGGCGGCATCACCTTCGACAATCCGTCTCTGGTGAAGTCGCTGGGTATCATTGCGCTCGTCTTGATTCTGTTTGCGGGTGGATTGGACACGGAGTGGGCGGCGGTGCGTCCCATCCTGTGGCAGGGGCTGTCGCTCTCGACGATCGGGGTTCTGCTCACGGCGCTGCTGGTCGGGGTGTTTGTCTCCTGGCTCCAGGGGTTCTCATTCCTGGAAGGCCTATTGCTCGGCGCGATTGTATCGTCCACCGATGCTGCGGCCGTCTTCATGGTGCTACGGGCGCGTAATACCAAGTTCCCCCCGCGTTTGGTCCAATTGCTCGAATTTGAATCCGGCAGCAACGATCCGATGGCAGTCGTGTTGACGATCTCACTGATTAGACTGTTGACGGAACCCGCGACCTCCTTCGGAGAGCTTGTCCTCTTCTTTGTGATGCAAATGGCCGTGGGGATGGCGATTGGCATTGCGATGGGAGAGATCATGCGGCGAACGCTCAATGCACTCGATTTGGAGCTGGAAGGTATTTATCCGGTGCTGTCGGTGGCGCTGGCGCTCTTGACCTACGGTTTAACCGCGTTCCTGGACGGGAGTGGCTTTCTTGCCGTATACCTGGCGGGGCTCGTCATGGCGCGAAAGCCGTTTACTCACCAGCAGAGTATCTTGCGATTTCACGATGGGCTGGCCTGGCTGATGCAGGTCAGTATGTTTTTATTGCTGGGGCTACAAGTATTTCCGGCAAGGCTTGTGCCAATCGCCTGGGTGGGCCTCCTGGTTTCCCTTTTCCTGATCTTTGTCGCCCGCCCTGCGAGTGTGCACGCGGCGCTGGCTTTTTCGCCGATGTCGTATAAGGAACAGACTCTTGTGGCCTGGGCGGGACTTCGTGGGGCCGTGCCGATTATCCTGGCCACGTTCCCCTTTTTGGCCGGGATCAAGCAGGCCGACACGATCTTCCACTTGGTGTTCTTTATTGCGCTCACGTCCGTTGTCATTCAGGGAACGGCGATTCCATTGCTGACGCGAGTGTTGAAGATCGGAGGCCCACCATCGAATGAAGCCCGATCTGGTCTGTAGCTCAATCCGCAGTCGTTCCCCAAACCGATGCCGTAACTCCCTTATAGTCTGCCCACTCCTTTTCTTGGTGCGGGAGTTAGATTCCCATTTCCTGGGCATTTGGAATAGAGCCTTGCCAGTTCATTATCATTCTTGATGGAACTGCAAAATTATTTCTCGTTACAGACATTTCGTATCTTAAACCGACCCCCGAAGACTTTAAGGTGTGCCGCAAGGTGTGGGGGTGCGACTCCTGATGCCGTTGAAGATGTCCTATGAAGCCGCGAACAGGTAATCTATTAGATCGTTTAGTGAACCCATGACTGTGGATCTTGAAGACGTGGGGAGAGGGATTGGTCGGGGTCAGATGACTTGAAAGGGATCACGGGTGTTAGCGGCAACCAATTCACCGCAGGCAGTACAGTGATAGTTGTCCGTCAAATAATCGTCGTTGTTGTGTTCCAATTCCAGGTGCAGATGCTTACAAGGTCGATGCTCTCCTTCTGCCCACTTCACGCGTAATCCAGCCGCTTGCGCTTTCGTCATGATATCCATCCCCTTGTCCGAAACCGTTGTCTAGCCTTCATTGTCCAACAAATCTGTTATAAGTTCAACTGGAGAGGACAATAGGGTAGTGGGCTATTTTAATTGGGGCACAACATGCGGGTGTTATAGACATGCGCGCAGGCTCTGTGATTCAATTTACACATTCAGAGAGTGTTGACAAGCCTATGGACCGGATTGAGATAAACTATCGAGCCCTCTTAGCTGTTGCTGTTGTGCTTAATTCGCAGCGGGATATGCACAGTCTATGGGAAGCGATTACAGATGAGATCACCAAGGTAATTCCGTGGGCACGGGCGTCTGTCACCCAATACGATCGTGAGGCCGACGGGTTCAGGTTTTATGTCATCGCAACGACGTTGGCGCAGGTGGTGCTACAACGCGATGCCATTGTTCCACGTGTTGGAAGCGGTATGGGTTGGACCTACGATCATAAAACTGTACACATCCGTCCTGACCTGCAGCGGGATCAAATCTTCCTTGAAGACAAATGGTATGTTCAAGAAGGCCTCGGACGAATGATCAATCTGCCTCTTCTCGTGAGGGACAGGTGTCTCGGCATTCTCAATATTGGCAGTATAGAATCAGGCGCTCCCGATCCAGGGGATCTCGAGTTTTTGACGCAAGTGGCGATGCAGATCGCCTATGCGATCGATCATGTCCAAGCGTACGAACAGATCGATCGACTGCGAGACCAACTTGCCAAGGAAAACGTCTACCTTACCGAAGAACTGAAGCTTATGAAGAACGTAGGCTCATTGGTGGGGCAGAGCCTTGCCTTTCGGCATGTGATAGGCCTTGCACGCGACGTGGCGCCCACTCCGACGACCGTGTTCATTACGGGTGAAACGGGAACTGGCAAGGAACTGATCGCTCAGGCGATCCATGATTGGAGCCCGCGGCACTTGAAACCAATGATTCGGGTCAATTGCGCCGCCTTTCCGGCAGGGTTGGTCGAAAGTGAATTGTTTGGCCATGAACGAGGCGCGTTCACCGGGGCCGACCGCGCACGCGAAGGCCGATTTGAGCTGGCCCATGGTGGAACCCTCTTCTTGGATGAAATT
>DASVEA010000044.1:0-3183 GCA_036380815.1 Nitrospiraceae bacterium | reverse complement strand
ATGCATTGCGGCGGGATGCCCTCTTGTTCGGTGAGAGTCAATCACGGGTGGTTATTTCGGTGAAGACGGAGATGGCCGACCAGGTATTGAATCGCGCCTGGGACTCCGGTATTCCAGCGATGAAGATTGGAAAGGTTGGAGGCGATCATTTCATCATCGATGTGGAGAAGGGGCAATGGAGCGAGGGTTGCCGCATCGATCTTCCGGTCGATCAACTTCACGACCGGTGGGCTTTTTCGATTGAACGAACGCTGAACGGGGCGTGAGGGGTTAGGCGTAAAGGGTAACGTGTCATGAGTCAGAACCGAAAATTTCCTCAAATCGCCTCACGCCTCACGCCTCGCCCCTTACCCATGATTCCCCTTGACAAGTTCCACGACGAATGTGCCGTCTTCGGCATTTACGGCCACAAGGAAGCGGCAAACCTCACCTATCTTGGGTTGTATGCCCTGCAGCATCGCGGACAGGAAGCCTCCGGCATCGTCTCTGGCGATGGCGAGCAGTTTCATGTCCATAAAGGGAAGGGGCTTGTCGCGGATATCTATAATACCCACGCGCTCGAGCAATTAACCGGTTCGATGGCGATCGGTCACAATCGCTACTCCACGGCCGGGGGGAACGATCTCAAGAACGTTCAGCCGCTCTCGGTCAACTTCGCATTTGGGAATCTGGCGCTCGCCCATAACGGCAACCTCATCAATGCCCAAGTGCTGCGTCACGAGCTCGAGGCGTACGGTGCCATCTTTCAATCCACCTCAGACAGCGAAGTCATCATCCATCTGATCGCCCATTCGCGAGCCGATACGTTGCTGGCCCGCATCATCGATGCGTTGAGCCAAGTTCGCGGGGCGTTTTCGATCGTCTTGCAGACGGACGACGAGATCATTGCAGTACGTGACCCGCATGGGTTCCGGCCGCTCTGTCTCGGCCGTCTGGGCGATACCTACCTCGTGGCTTCGGAAACCTGCGCGTTCGATCTGCTCGGAGCTGAAATTGTCCGCGAGATCGAGCCCGGCGAGTTGGTCGTGCTGAACGAAAAGGGCGTGACGAGTTACAAGCCGTTTGCGCCGGTCAGTCCGGCCATGTGCGTCTTTGAATATGTCTACTTTGCTCGGCCGGACAGCAAGATCTTCGGCGCGAACGCGGTCTATGTCACGCGCAAGGCCTTGGGTAGGCAGCTGGCGCTGGAATCGTCGGTGTCGGCGGATATCGTCATTCCCGTACCGGACTCCGGGGTTCCTGCCGCGCTCGGCTATGCCGAGGGGGCGGGGATTCAGTTCGAACTCGGGCTGATTCGGAATCACTATGTCGGCCGCACCTTCATTGAGCCGGAGCAATCGATCCGCCACTTCGGTGTAAAGGTGAAGCTCAATGCCGTGCCGGAGGTGCTGGAGGGAAAACGGGTCGTCGTGGTTGATGATTCGCTGGTGCGTGGCACGACGAGTCGTAAAATTGTGAAGATGCTTCGCAATGCCGGGGCCAAAGAAGTGCATGTGCGCATCAGCTCGCCGCCGATCATCTCTCCCTGCTTCTACGGCATCGACACACCCACCAGGAAGGAATTGATTGCCTCCAGCCACACGACCGAAGAGATTCGGAAGTACATCACCGCTGATAGCCTCGCCTATTTGAGTCTCGATGGCATGCTGAACGCTTCCCCCGGCACACCGGACCAGTATTGCAATGCCTGCTTTACCGAACGCTACCCCATTCCCCTGACCCGCGCTGAGGAATGGCAGCTCGGCCTCTTCGAGCCGTCTTCCTAGTCCGCAACCGCAGACACTTTTGTCCGCACGGCCCACACGTATAGTATCCACCAGTTCCAGCCTTACCTAGAGCCAGCTCGCGAGGATTTCGCTGTTCAGTAATGGACGGCCCGTTGGTACTATCTCTCCCCACGAAAGAAGGGTTACTCAGATAATACCCGTAGAGGTATGCTGGGCAGCGCTTACTATGGAAAGGCGCAGGATATGCTCTCCGCACCCAACCTTGAGGAGAAGTACAAGTGATAGCTTCGAATTCTGAGTCAAGAAATTTGATCTTCTTCTGGCATAGCCAGGGACGAATGGGCGAACGACGATCGTCATGGGTGTCGTGCATCAGGATTCCAGTCCAACCTTTCATCACTCTCATTGAGAGAATCGGACCGGACAACGTAATTCTGATTCCGTCGCGCAAATAGAAAAACATCAGATCACGGAGGACAGACCCATGTCGGACTCCCTACAAGCGACCTCACCCCCGATCGCCTCAGGCCATGCCGTCGATCGTACGATACTTGACCGAACCATCCTCCGGCCCAGCCCCGATGTGCAAGGCACGAGCATGGAGGGCGAGACGGTGCTGTTAGCTCTAGACACCGGGCGCTATTACACCTTGAACAGCTTGGGCACAGTCATCTGGGACCAATGTAACGGACACACCACTATGAGAGATATCCATGCGGTCCTGTGTGACCGCTTTGATGTCTCTCCCGATCGGGCCCTGGACGATCTCGTCGCCCTGGTCAATCACCTGATCCAGGAAGGGCTACTTCAACAGGAAAGGAGGTGAGGAAGCATGAACATAGAGAAGAAACAGCCGTACATGCAGCCAGCGCTTGTGAAGCACGCATTGTTACGAGACATCACCGCGAACGCTTCTGGTAAGGGCAATTGCGGTTTTGGTAATGGCGGCTTCGATGGTGTGCCGGGGAATTCGGGTTGTCAAGATGTCACCCGTTGACCGGGTTGGCAGAAGGGCTAGGGGCGGGCCGGTTCAGAAGAACCGGCCCGCCTGCCTTCTCAACCTGCGTCAGGAGTGCGTGATGAATACTAGTGGAGGGACAGCATGACGATGACCGCGGTAGAAGAGCCTATGACCGAGTATCTGTTTTCCGTCTACGGAGCTTCGGTGCGATATGCCACGGCATCGCCCCTCTTGGCCCCGCCGGTGAACGAGTTGCTGAAGCATTTTCGGCGGGCCTCGCTCGAGGAGTCAGTCCCGCTCTCGTTGTGTTTTCGGGCGGTGCAGGACCGCGCCGATATTCCGCTGACGATGTCATCATCGGCGAGCCAACTATCTTTCGGAACGGGTGCAGCGGTCGGGGATCGGCGAGAGACCGGGTTGCCCTACAAAGTGGTTCAGGACGGAGGGCGCTTGATCGCGGACTTTTTAGATTTCGGAGTCCTGGTGATGGATGGT
>DASVEA010000043.1:0-9738 GCA_036380815.1 Nitrospiraceae bacterium | reverse complement strand
TTCGGCTTTCATCTGGACCACATGACCGGCGATTTCAGCGTCGTTGGCTTTCGAGCCGATCGTGTTGACTTCCCGCCCGATTTCCTGGAGCAGGAAGTCGAGTGTTTTACCCACGGATTCTGCACGCTTGAGCGTCTGCTCAAACTGTATCATATGCGAGTCCAATCTGACTATTTCTTCCGTAATGTCACCACGGTCCGCGTACACCGCTAACTCCTGATAGAGCCGGGGGGGATCGGGGATTTCGGATCCCAGCAGCTTCTCCACACGGATCTTCATTCTGTCAAAGGTCTCCTGGGCCAGCAGAGGGGTCCGTGCGGCGACGAGCGTTTGGTGCCCCCGGATCGTCTGAATCCGCGCGCGCATATCCTCTGCCAGGGCCTTCCCTTCTAGCGTTCGCATGCCCTCAAGATCCGTCAGCGCCTGGGTCGTCAGTTGCTGAACGATCTTCGCCAGTTTCGGGTCTTCCGTTGGTTGATCCGAGATCGACACCACGTCACGGAGCCCAGTCATGAGCTCCAGATCGATGGAACCGCTCAGCTTCAGAGATTTCTTGAGGGTACGGAGGGCCTGATGGTACTGCTTAGCGAGCGCTTGGTCAAGATTGACGCTTCCGGCGCGGCCTTTGCCCGCCTGGACCGTCACGGTGGTGTCGATACGTCCGCGGGTACAGCATTGCTGGATAGCTTTCTTGAAGGAGTCTTCGAGGTGGCTCAATGGCCGGGGGAGGCGGCAAGCGATTTCGAGAAAGCGATGGTTGACGGAGCGCACTTCCACCGTCACGGACCCATCCTGCCAGGGGGCCTGTCGTCGGCCAAAACCGGTCATGCTACGAATCATTGGGGTCCCTTCTCTTTCCATGGGCAGTGCCGGTAGAGCGGACAGGTGCGACACCGGGGTTTTCTCGCAAGGCAGATGTAGCGGCCATGCAGTAACAGGCGTTGGGAGACAGCCGTCCACTGGGATTTCGGCAAGAGCTGCTGCAGGTCCCGTTCGACCAGGTCTGGATTATCGGATCTGGTCAGACCGAGTCTCTTCGCCACGCGCTTCACATGGGTATCGACGACGATACTGGGCTGGCCATAGGCATTCCCGAGAATGACGTTCGCGGTCTTTCTGCCGACGCCCGGCAAGGTGATTAATTCCTCCATCGTGTGCGGGACCTGTTCGCCGAAGCGTTCGGTCACGGCTTTGCCGCAGGCGACGAGATGTTTCGCTTTGTTCTTAAAAAAACCGGTGGAACGAATGAGCTGTTCGAGTTCAGGAAGATGAGCTGCAGCCAGTTCTGTCGGTTGCCGATACCGCTGAAAGAGCGAGGGAGTGACCTGATTGACTCGCTGGTCGGTACATTGGGCGGAGAGGATCGTGGCCACGAGCAACTCCCAAGGGGAACGATGGTCGAGTTCCATCTTCGGGTTTGGTATGGTGCGCTGGAGCATCTTCGCAATTTCTCGGAGACGCTTCCGATAATCCGATGATGGCAGCGAGTTCATTGTCATGGCGAGTACCAGAGAGGGCCGATTGTGCAGCGGGTCAAGGGCGAGATGCAAGCGTGAGTGCCGGGGCTGCCGATTTCTGGGAAGAGCCGTCCGTCGGGACGAGCGCGGCCAGTCGTTCTTCGAGGTGCTGGATCAGTAGGGGCAAGGTCTCCGGATGCAGAGCCGAAATCCCGATCGCGCCGTAGCGCCGGCACAGGGCCTCCGCTTGCCCGGTCGGAAGCTGATCGCACTTGTTGAACACCAGCACTCGAGGAAGGTGATCGAGGGTGAGGCTTTGCAGCACGGTGTCAACCGCTGCGATATGGGCGTCCAGATCTTTTGCTCCCGCATCAACCACATGCAGGAGGAGATCGGCATCGCGCAGTTCGTCCAATGTCGTTCTGAAGGCGGCGAGGAGATCTTTGGGAAGGTCGCGAATAAACCCCACCGTGTCGGTGATGATGACTTCCCTGCCATGCGGAAAACGCAGTCTGCGGCTCGTGGTGTCGAGCGTTTCAAAAACACGCGGGGCCGTGCTCACCTGACTGTTCGTTAAGACGTTGAGCAATGTCGATTTGCCGGCGTTCGTGTAGCCCACGATGGACAGGACTGGGAACTCCTGCCGGACGCGGCGTGATCGCCGTTGGTCTTGGTGACGGGCAAAGCCCTCGACCTCCCGCTCTAAATGGTCGATGCGCTCTCTGATACGGCGGCGGTCCGTTTCGAGCTTCGTTTCACCGGGACCTCTGCTGCCGATGCCCCCGCCCAAGCGCGAGAGACTCGTTCCCTGACCGGAGAGACGGGGAAGCAGATAACGAAGTTGCGCTAACTCGACTTGCACCTTGCCTTCTCGGCTATGCGCCCGTTGCGCAAAGATGTCGAGAATCAGTTGGGTTCGATCAATGACCGTGAGATCGGTGATCTCCTCAATGGTGCGTAGCTGCGCGGGAGCCAAGTCTTGATCGAAAATCAATAGATCTGCTCCCTTTTGCATGGCTTGCATCAGCACGTCCTTGAGTTTGCCGCTTCCCAATTGGAACCGATGACGGCTGCTCTGTGTGCGTTGCACCAAACGGTCGATCACGGTGAGATCTGCCGAGGAGGCCAGTTCTGTCAGCTCGGTGAGACGTTCTTCTTGCTCGGCCTTACTCTTGGGCGAGGCGCTCACGAGGATGGCGGTCTGCCCCTGAGCCATCGTGTGAGAAGACCCGACCCGATGTTGGAGGTCTGACTCCAGTTCACGAATGAATGTCTCGAAGCTCACCGGGCATTGATGCACCAGAGTGGGTTTCAGCAGCGTATACAATGGCCCCTGTGGGCTGGGTGGGTTCAGATGGGCCAGGGAGAGTAACCCTGGCTCGCCCTTGGGTGTGACGGCCAATGTTCCGATCATGTCGAGTCGGAGGAGGCCCAGCATGGTGAGGTCTTCTTGAGTGAGGGGCTGCTCTTTCAGAGATGAGCGGATCAGCCGAAGGCCCCGCAGCGATCGCGGGCTAGCACGAAAGGTGGCCAGAGTCGTTGGCGAGGGCTCGGTGCCGGCGCCGACCAGGACATCTTGAACAGCTCCGCGCCTGGTGATGACCAGCCCGATGGGACGCCGAATCTCATGCGTGAACTGTGCGAGAGTTTTTGCCGCTTCCGCTGAGAGGACTTCATCCACCGGCATACGTCGGCGATACAGCCGCTCAAGCATGGCGAGCTGGCCAGCGCGGAGACCAAGGACCTGTCCGTGAATTTCTGGAATGGACGTCGTTTCCTTATAGTCGTCGGTTAGCAAACTGCGGAAAAACTCTGCCTGCGTGGTCTGTCTGGTCTATTCGGTCTGTCTCGTGTGTTTGGTTGAACGAAACTAACCAGATGAACCAGACAGACCAAATGAACAAGACAGGGATGCTTGGGCATCGATGTCCAGGGGGGCACGGAGCCCTACGCGAAGCGCCTGCCTCCCCGCTGCTGCGATCATCGCGGCATTATCCGTACAGTAGGTCAGCGGGGGAAGACTCAGGGGCAGGCTCTCGGACGTCGCTCGTTGTTGGAGCAGCGCGCGCAATCGAGAATTGGCAGACACGCCTCCGACAACGGCCAACGCACGAGCGCCGGATGACCGGACTGCGGCAAAAGCTTTGTCGACCAAGACGGCCACGATGGCCTCCTGATAGCCGGCAGCGAGGTCAGCAGCTTGCGCCTTGAGAGATGGCTCAGGCATTGCTTGAAGTGTATAGAGCAAAGCGGTCTTTAAACCGCTGAAACTAAAATCAAGACTTCCCTTTTTGAGATACGAACGGGGAAATGCAATGGTGTCCGGGTTTCCCTGTCGAGCCAAGCGATCGATGGCTGGTCCCCCCGGATATTCCAGTCCAAGCAGCTGAGCGCCTTTGTCAAAGGCCTCCCCTGCTGCATCGTCTCTGGTACAACCAAGGAGCCGGCAGTGACCGCTGAGTTCCTTATTATAGAGATGGGTATGCCCACCTGAGACAACCAGGACCACACAGGGTAACGGAAAGGCTGGGTCCTGAAGCCAGGCGGAGGCGATATGGCCTTCAAGATGGCTCACGCCGACCACCGGAATATTCAAGGCATAGGCAAGGGCTTTTGCATAGTTGATCCCAACGAGGAGAGCGCCGGCCAGGCCGGGGCCTTGGGTGACGGCGATTCCTGTGAGATCCGTCCATGCGAGACCGGCTTGTTGTAGCGCCTCAGCGGAGACATCTTCGATCGATTCAATGTGGGCACGGGAGGCAAGTTCGGGAACGACGCCACCGAATCGCTGATGAACGGCATGCTGTGACATAATAATGTTCGAGAGGACAGCGCCGTCTGCCGCAAGCACCGATGCGGCTGTTTCATCACATGACGTCTCGATACCAAGGACGGGCCCCGGTACCCAGGCGGAGGTGGGCTGTTCAACGGTCGTCATCATGAAATCTTTGCCGATCAAGCGAATAGGACCGCATCATTTAGAAAGGCTTCAACTGCAATCGCCGATGTTCAGGAAAGAGCCACTACGTCCCCATTGCCTCGCTCGCCCCGCACCTGGCTTCTATGAGAGGTCAAATAACACGGCCCCTGTGGCCGCTGACGCCACAAGGGCCGTGTCTTACTCTTTGGGATGGCGAAGCGCACGTACAGGGCTGGCGCATTAGACGCCAGCCATTGCCTCCTGCTCGATGAATGCCGGAGCGCCGTCGCGGAGCACCACGCGGATCTTTCGGCATTCCTTGAAGCGTCCTCTAATCATCTCTTCGGAGAGTGGGTCGCCGATCGCGCGCTGAATCGTCCGGCGCATCGGTCTGGCTCCGTAAAGCGGTTCGTAGCCTTCTTTAATCAACCACTGCTTAACGTCGTCCTCGACCTCGATCTCCACTCCCTTATCGAGGAGACGAAGGTTGAGTTCACCCAGGAGGATATCGAGGATATTATAGAGATGTGTTTTGTCTAATTGATGGAAGACCACGATCTCGTCGATCCGGTTCAGAAACTCCGGGCTGAACGAGCGGCGCAATTCTCCCAACACTTCTTCCTTCTTGTGGCGCTCCTGATCGCCTTCCGTGCTCTGGAATCCGAGCGAGACCCCCTTCTGGATCAACTTGGTCCCGATATTGGAGGTCATGATAATGACGCAATTCTTGAAGTCGACTTTGCGTCCGAGGCTGTCGGTCAGTACCCCGTCGTCCAATACTTGTAGCAGGATATTGAACACATCAGGATGGGCCTTTTCGATTTCGTCGAACAGGACTACTGAATAGGGCCGGCGCCGGACCCGTTCAGTCAATTGACCGCCTTCTTCGTATCCCACATACCCCGGAGGGGCTCCGAAGAGTCGTGAACTGGTGAATTTTTCCTGATATTCGGACATGTCGATCCGAATAAGTGAGTCTTCGCTATTGAAGAGGAACTCGGCTAACGTCCTTGCCAGCTCGGTTTTCCCGACCCCGGTGGGTCCCAGGAAAATAAAGGACCCGATAGGCTTCTTTGCTTCCTTCAGGCCGGCGCGTGACCGGCGAATGGCCCGGGCCACGGCG
This sequence comes from Nitrospiraceae bacterium, assembly GCA_036380815.1. Classification (GTDB taxonomy): domain Bacteria; phylum Nitrospirota; class Nitrospiria; order Nitrospirales; family Nitrospiraceae; genus Palsa-1315. The sequence continues at coordinate 4,238 of DASVEA010000043.1, read as the reverse complement.
GAGATCGCTTCGTTCTGTCCGACCACGCGTTTATGGAGGAATTCCTCCATGCGCAGCAGCTTGTTAGACTCTTCTTCCTCAAGCTTGAAGAGCGGAATGCCCGTCATCTTGGAGACGACATAGGCCACCTCTTCTTTTCCGATCGTCGGCTTGTTCTTTTCCTGATTCTTTTTCCACTCGCGCTTCGATTCATCGAGGAGTTTGCGCAGCCGTTCTTCTTCCTCGCGATGGCGGACGGCCTCCTCGAAATTCTGCATTGAGATGGCCAGTTCCTTATCGCGAGAGACTCTCTTCAGCTCTTGCTCCATCGCCTTCAAGTCCGACGGCAGCGCATACGTCTGCAATTTTGCCCGTGAGCCCGTCTCGTCGATCAAATCGATGGCCTTGTCCGGAAGGAAGCGATCGCTAATGTATCGATCGGACAGCTTGACCGCTTCGAGAATGGCTTCTTCGGAAATCTCGACACCATGATGTTCTTCGTACCGATCGCGTAGCCCTTGGATGATCAGCACCGTTTCGTCGATGCTCGGCGGCTGGACGTGAATCGGTTGGAACCGTCGCTTGAGGGCTCCGTCTTTCTCAATATGCTTTCGGTATTCATCGAGAGTCGTGGCGCCGATACATTGAATTTCGCCGCGCGACAGTGCGGGCTTGAGCATGTTGGAGGCATCGATCGATCCTTCTGCCGCTCCTGCTCCCACCAAGGTATGGAGTTCATCGATGAAAATGATGATGTTTCCGGCCTGGACGATTTCCTTCATTACGACCTTCAGCCGTTCCTCGAACTGGCCGCGATATTTCGTCCCTGCAACCAGTGAACCGAGGTCGAGTGCAATGACGCGTCGCGAGAGAAGATTATCCGGCACTTCGGACTGGATGATCCGCTGGGCCAGACCTTCCACAATGGCAGTCTTGCCGACGCCGGCTTCCCCGATGAGCACGGGATTGTTTTTCGAACGGCGACTCAGAATCTGAAGCACCCGCTCGATTTCGTCGGCACGGCCGATGACGGGATCCAGTTGCCCTGCCTGGGCAAGCTGGGTCAGATCACGACCGAACTCATCGAGTGCCGGGGTGTTGCTCTTCCGGTCGCGCTCACGCGGGGCGGACTTCCGCAAGAATGTCACGGTCAATTGTCGGGCGGTCAGGAGATTGGCGCCTAAGCTGCGCAGGATCTTTCCGCCGATCCCCTCTTCTTCACGGAGGAGACCCAGTAAGAGGTGTTCACTGCCGATATGATTGTGTCCAAGGAGACGGGCTTCTTCGACCCCGTATTCGATGACCTTCTTGACCCGAGGGCTGAATGGAATTTCCCCAAAAGTCATGGTGGTCCCCCCGCCGGGCAAATTCCGTTCAATTTCCAGACGGACTTGTTCGGTCGAAAGTCCCATCTTTTTCAAGATCATCAGGGCAATGCCGTCGGATTCACGGAGAATGGCCAAGACGAGATGCTCGGTCCCGAGATAGTCGTTTTGATGACGCTCTGCCTCTTCCCGTGCGAGGATGATGATCTTCCGACCCTTGTCCGTGAATCGCTCGAACATCCTGCCTCCTTTATATAGGTGGAGCCTATAACAAGTTCCGCGGTCGCAAACCTATCGAAAAACTTGCCTAATTCTAACTAGAAGGGTTTTAAGTGTCAAGGCTACGTAACAATCGCACAAACCAAGAATTCGAGTGGATGGAATACATGTCGGAGAGACTTGATCTCTTTCTGGTTCGTTGACTTCAAAAGAACCCTCCCGATACAATCCCGCACATTTTCACCGATATCTCAAATGGACTCACGACAAGGTTTCATCAATGAAAAGCAAAAGTGTCGGGATTCTGGCAAAGCCGAAGTTTCCTGAGGTCAAAAGCACGCTGCACGATGTGGTCAGCTGGCTTCGGACTCGAAGCATCGATGTGATTTTGGACACGACGTCGGCGATTCTTCTCGGTGAACAGGGGGGCTACCAGAAAACTCAGCTGGTGAACAAAGCGGACGTACTCCTTGTCTTGGGCGGCGATGGGACGATGCTGAATGCTGCGCGACTTGCCGGGGAACGAAGCATTCCCATCCTGGGCGTCAACATGGGCGGCCTCGGTTTTTTGACCGAAGTCCGGTTGGAGAACCTGTACCCCTCGCTCGAACGGGTATTTGCGAATGACTTTGTTCTGGATGAACGACTCATGCTTCAGACGCATGTCCATCGGCATGGAGAAACAGTCGCGCGGGGGGTGGTGCTGAACGATGTCGTGATCAGCAAGGGGACACTGGCCCGGATGATCGAGTTGAAAATTGCCATCCAGGGACAGTTCGTCACCAATTTGCGAGGCGATGGACTGATCGTCAGCACCCCGACGGGATCGACAGCCTACTCCCTGTCGGCCGGAGGACCCATTATCAATCCGGCGGTCCAATCGCTCATGGTGACGCCAATTTGTCCCCACACGTTGACGCACCGTCCCCTGATCGTTCCGGGAACTGCGGAAATCGAAGTGACGCTCACCAGCAAGGATGATGGCGCGATGGCGACTCTGGATGGTCAGGTTGGAGTGGCAATGACCCAGGGCGATACAGTCGAAATTAAGGTATCGGAACACCGAACGAGACTTATTCGCTTCCCGGAAAGTGGATACTATGAAGTGCTGCGAGAAAAGCTGAAGTGGGGGGATGGATAGAGGTTCGACCGGCCCCGTCTACTCGTCAGGCCTTCCCCTGCTCGATGAGTCCGATCATGTCCTGGTTACTCGAGTATTTGAACTCCCCGATACAATCTGTTGCACCCTGGTGACTTTTTTCTCTCGATTCGAGAATGCGGAGGCCCTGCACATCGACCGGGTGGCTCTTGCGCGTCTTGAGGATCGAGGCGAGCTTGTCAAGGACGACCTTTGCACCAGAGTGGCTGCCCGATGTCTTGGTCGCGAGGTGCCGGTTCACGATTTCAGCGCACCAATCCCCGTCCCGTTTGGCGATGCCGACTAAACCTTCGCTCGCCTTCCGTGCCCATCCAGCGAGAAATACACTGTCGACGATCTTGCCTGTGGTTTCGTCATAGGCTTGGAAGAGTGCATCGTCCGGATCGTTGCCGGTCTTATTGGGGTTCGTGACGAACATGCCGCTCTTGTACGGCAGTCCGACGGTCTCATCGACTTTGTCGCCGACCGCGAAGATGACGGAGTCGCACGGGAATTCGTAATATTGTTTCAGCCCGACCGCGACCGTATCCTCGCCTTTTGGATCGAGCTTGTTGTCTTCCATTTCCAGGCCGCGCACGCGATTGTTCCCATCGACAAGAATACGCTTGGGAGACGCGAGGAACTTGAAATCCATCTTCGTCTCGCTGACCGCCCGTTCGCATTTCGTAAATTCGTCAGTCAGCGCCTTCAGCACCTCGTCGGCCTTCTGGCCGACCGCGGCAAGACGATCCTTGATTCGAGCCACCTCTTTGGCGATCCCGTCCACATCCATGTTGGCGCACACCGCGCGAATTTCTTTCGGATTGTACTTTCGTTCTGCAGGGCCACGCCGCACGATCGCCGTGACCCGCTCAACTTTCTTGTAGCGAACCAACCAGTGTGCGATATCGACCATTACGTCGCCGGCTCCGATCACCGCCACGTGCTTGCCCATATCGAACGGCCGGTCGCCGAAACCGGGCAGTCGATTGAAATGGTAGACCACGTCTTTCGCGTGGAAGACCCCGTGAGCCGAATCCCCTTCCACGCCGATCGCCTTGGTCCCTTGCGCGCCGATAGAAAACACGACCGCGCTGGCGCCGAGTCCGCGTACGTCTTCGACGGTGAGATCTTTGCCGTTGCCGATTGAGACATTGCCGAAATAGTGGACGTTCGGTCGCTCGAGCAGCTCCCAGTATTGTTTCTTGAGTCCGCCACGGAGCTTAAGTTTTGCAGGGAAGATCCCGTATTCAGCCAACCCCCCGAACTTGATGTCGCGATTCAGGATAACAATTTCATGCCCTGCCTTCGCGAGTGAACTCGCCACCGCCATCCCGGCTGGTCCGGCGCCGGCTACAATGATCACATGCTTGCCTTGTACGCTCATACGTTATTCCCTGGGAACGTGAAGAGAAAATACCTAGAATCTCAACAGTTCCGCGGACTTTAACATAGGGGCTTTTGAGCTGTCAAAGCTGAGGGTACACGCTCAGGTCGGAACGCGAGAACAATTGTGCCCACTTAAAAAGAGTGGCTGGTTCAATTCAATATGGACACAGGCCTACGTCAATGCTTCT
>DASVEA010000042.1:0-2249 GCA_036380815.1 Nitrospiraceae bacterium | reverse complement strand
AGCCGAATTGGCCCCGGTCGGCACGCCGATCCCCCTTGCGCAGTTGGGGGTGGGGGATCAGGTCGAGATCAGCGGGCTCGGCATGACCGGCACATTACTAGAGCCGCCACAAGGAAAGAAACGTGTGAGGGTGAAGGTGGGGGAGGGGGAAGTGCTTGCCACAGTAGCGAATCTCGTTGGCCTTGCGCGAGGGAGCACAGCACCCTCGCCGTCATTTTCATCGAGTCCTCGCCGGGTCTCGTCAGGCGGCGGACTGGGGTTTGATGAACAGACGGTCGTGGATGTTCGAGGGAAGGCGGCGGACGAGGCGTTGGATGACGTGATTGCGGCGCTGGATCGCGCGACGTTGGCTGGCGCGCCGTTTCTGCGGATTATTCATGGCCATGGAACGGGGAAACTCAAAGTGTCGTTGAGAGCATACCTGAAAGACTCGCTCTATGTGGCGGAGTTCCGGGCGGGAGACCGGTCAGAAGGCGGAGATGGCGTGACGATCGCAACGTTGCGCTAAAAGGGAAGCGAGGGAGTGGCCAGATGTCCTTCTTGCTCGCGGAACGCGCACGATCAGAATGTGCTCGTTCGACGCGCGCAGTGAACGACAATCTGGCCGCTCCTTTTGGACGAGGGACAGACAGCCTTAAAAAAATGAGAAAGCAGGCTAGGCAAGCGATTCGACGGCGATGCGTAACCGCTCGGTCAGTTTCGTCGCCGCAACCGGTTCTTCCGGGGCTCGTGCGACTTCGATCGGTTCTCCAACGATGACTCGCAACCGGGGGAAGCCGATTCTGTCCCGCGAGAGAGCCCGTGCTGTGCCGACGAGGCGGACCGGCACAAGCGGCGCGCCCGTTACGAGCGCCATGCGTGCGGCACCCCGGTGCCACACACGATCACCGCGGACGGCGCCCTGTGGGAAAATCGCGACCGCCTGTCCTGCCTCGAGTGCCTGCCGCATCCGTGCGAGAGCGAGATGGTCGCCGTGGCCACGCTTAATTCCGATCGCGCCAAGTCCGTCGAGCACCCACGCGAGCAGTCGGGACCGCCAGAGTTCTGTCTTCGCGAGGAAACGCAATTCTCGCGAGATTGCCGCCCCTAGGACGATTCCATCGAGCCACGAGTCGTGATTCGGAGCGATGACAGCAGGCCCGGTGACGGGGAAGCGATCGGCGCCGACCACTTCGAGTCGATAGACGGTGCGCACCAAGTTACCGAAGAAGCGGCGAACCTGCGCATAGGTAGGAGCGGAGAACGGTATGAGACCCTTATCTTTGTTCGCCAGACGGCCGACAAGAGTTTCCATCAATGATTCCCTCAGACCTCCTCCTCGTCCTTGATTGCTGCGCTCGAGCGCAACGTTGGCCATTAGGCTGTCTTGTTTCGGACATTGCTCTCCAGTGCTCCCAAGCTCAGCGGCCCTGCTTGCGAGGAACGGGGTTGCAACCACAGCGTGATAGCGGGTTCGCTGCAGCGCATGGTTAGGCATCCTCTCTGTTTCGTGTGCCTTGTTTCCAAGCTCCCCAGGCATAGTAAAAGCCCAACGGCGCACTAATGGAGCAAATCCATGCCAGAACAGGCAAAGTCGATTCCGCGAACAGCATACCGGCAAGAACGGTATAGATGACCCCTCCGACAAAGTAGACGTACCAGGGAATCTTGCCCTTTTTGTTCAAAGCTTTGTCGGTTTGCGATGTCATTAAGCGTAGGCCGGAAGATTTCAGCAATTGCGCAGACATTGTCAGCCACCTCCCTCTGAAATGGTCACCATGTGATCGCGGGCCGGAACACCTGGTTTCCTACGAACGGAGGACCGCCCACCAATTCCGTATCCACTTTGATCGTATGAGCTTGTACCCGAGCCCGGCCAGAAGCAGCACGCCGATCAGCGGTACTACCACGGAACGCACAAGCTTCTGATAATCGATCATCTGTACTCGCAAGAGATACTGGTAGTGCGAAGGATTCCGCCCTTCCGCCGTAATGATCACTCTATACAGGCCCTCGTCCAGAGTGGCTTCGCCACTGACTACTCCGGTCGGGTGGTGGCTCGGACGCCAGTCTGCCACCGTCTGAGCTTCGGCCTCATTGCTCCCGTTCCCCTTCACGATCCGCAGACCTACCGGCACATTACGAAGTGCCGGATCTACGAGGTCCACGACCAGGAAGGTTTCGCCTGTCTTGGGAATGTCCGTGCAGTATTGAGCTCTCAGCTCGTATTGCGGCTGGTAGGCATTGAAATGCACCGCGCTCTCACCGAC
>DASVEA010000041.1:0-6438 GCA_036380815.1 Nitrospiraceae bacterium | reverse complement strand
TCATCGGCGGAACGGCCCTGATAATCATTCTGGGGTGGTTCTATATCTATGCTAAGGCCCATGGCCGGACGATGTGGGTGCCGAGCTTGGCGGAAGGGCTCCGCCTCCGTTTGTATGTGCTGTTTATGAACCGGCTCTATGCGGATGAGTGCTATCAAGCACTCGGTCAAGCGGTCATGCGTGTCGCCCATCGAATCGACAAACGCATGGCGAGGTCATCGGAATGACCGACATCGTGACCGCTCCGTTGCTACTGGCTGCGGTTCCCATTCTCGGAGCGATGTTGGGCCTCATGGTCTGGTCTCAGCCGGACAAGTTGAGGACCTGGTCTGTTATTGTGACCGGGCTGAGCCTGCTGGCTGTCATAGGTATATCCGGGCGACTGACGGAAACGATCGAGGGACCGCTCTTCCTCTATCTCCTCCCGCTGGCCGCCGGTATCTCTCTCTTGGGAGGGCCTGTTCACCTGCAACATCGGCTCTCCTGGATCTTGACCCTGCTGTTTCTGGGATTGGGCTTGGGCATCCTGATGAGCCAACAGGTCGTGGGCCAGATCACTGTGGTGGTACTCCTCGGTCTCATCACCTTCCTCCTCTACTGGCATCACAATCCATTTTGGACCAGGTCGTGGTGGGGTATAGGCGCCTATGGTGTTGGGGCCCTCTGTGCCGGGATAGCGGCGGTCACTGATTCTCCTGTCTCCGCATTGGCCTCTCTACTGGCCTGCGCTATCTTGCTGCCGCTCGCCCCGTTCCATCAGGGCTACCTGAGCGCGCTTACGCGATTGCCGGGCAGCTTGCCGTCGTTCATCGTGCTCCTGCTCCCTGCCATAGGGTTTCATAGTCTAGTCGTCGTCATCCCGATGGTTCCGGAGATCGCGATTTCAACGATAACGATTTTGGCGCTGGTGGGCACCCTCTACGGTTCGGTCAAATCGCTGGCGCAATCGCGCGTCAGGTTGCTCCTGGCTTACGGCAGCCTCTCGTTCTTTTCCATCCTCTGGTGGTTTGTGGCCGTATCACGAACCGTCGTGCCTCAGGCTGTAGTCTTTCTGAGCGCCGTGGCAATCGTGACGAGCGGACTCCTACTTGCCTGGCAGGTCGTCCGCACACGTTACGGTGATGACGTGGACCCGCAAGCCATTAGCGGACTTGTCCGGAGGATGCCGCAATTCGCCGTCTTGTTCTCGCTCCTGGCGTTGGCGGCTATGGGCCTGCCCCCGTTCGGGGTCTTTGCCGGCTTCATCGGTATGCTTCTCACCGCCTCGCTCACATCGTCTGTTGCCCTGCTTGTCATGGCGATCGCATGGCTGGCCGCATCCTGGTACATCCTCGACATGGTGCAGCGCTTGCTGTTCGGCCGGGAACGATCGGATCTTCGCTATGAAGATCTTCGCCGGCCGGAATTCGCATCTCTTCTGATAGCGGTTTTGATCGTCATCGCACTAGGCATTGCGCCGGCCAGCCTGTTCGGGATAAAGCATCAACCGCCACGCGCTGGAGCCGTCAAGGAATCTGTCTCATGGAATCGCTAGACAGTTCGATCGACATTGAAACCAGACGCATGGAACTCCGGGGCGTGATCCGCCTGGCGGGCGAGGTCATTGCTCAATACTGGCCGATGCGGACCTTCGTGCATCACAACCCGCTCCATAGCCTTGAGTATCTGCCTTTTGAAGAAACGGTCAGACGCGGCAAACAGTTTTTAGGGGGGAACGGCTATCTACCCAGTGATCTCTATCGCGGGTACCTCCGTTCCGGCAGGATTCAGCTCCGACATCTCGACGCAGTCCTCACGCCGCTCGTGCATGACAGGCACGTGACGATCGGATCTCGCAAGGTCTCTCACGGCGACGTCCTCCGCGCGTGCCTGGCCGAAGGCCTCTGTACGCCGATTGAAGAACCCTTGGATACGCAGTGGGAGCGTGATCCTCATCACCAGCTGGTCGAGTCGCTCGCCGAGAGGCTTGACCCCATCATCTTCTTTCGTGATGTCGATCAGCGGATACGTATGTTCGCGCAGGGCGATCAGGCAGCGTTAGGCCGTTGGATCACGCTCTCGCACTGGTGCGACCAGACGCTCGGCACGACGATCGTAAGCCAGATCAACGGCGAATTGATCAAGTGGTGCGAGGCCTTCCTGGATGAAGGCCATGCTACCTGGCCTATGCCGGGCCGGGAAAAAGGATTGTACGGAGCCTGGAAAGCCCTTGCGGCACTGGAATGGTCGCCCTGTGGGATTGCGGACAGCCGAAAGAAAATCTCGCGGCTGCCCGACCACCCGGAAGATGCGCTGCTAGAGAGCCTTGATGCCCTGGCTATTCCGACAGAGCTCCGGCAGGACTACCTGTCTCTCCAACTGACAGCGCTACCGGGCTGGGCCGGATTCATCAAGTGGCGGGCGGAAGAACGAGACTACGAATGGCAACGGGCTTATCCGGTGGGACTGGTGAAATACCTCGCGATCCGACTCTGGTATGTACGAGAATTGGTTCAGAAGGCCTGCCAGGAGGAGCTAGGCATCGACGGAGAGTACCAGGCAGTCACGGCCTATATGCAGAGCCATCCGAGAGAGTATTTTCTTCGCAGGGAACGGGTTGCCGGCCGTCTTCCAGCCGCCTATGCAGAGGAAGTCGACCGCCTCCGTCATCAAAAGAAAAACGGCTGGGAAGGGTTATTCGACCGCTACAGGACGGACGTCGTGCCCCGCCAGGAACGAGTCGCTCGCCATGGCTCCGCCAAGCGTCTGCGCGCGCTTGCCCTGGCCCTGGACATCGAACCGGCTGCTCTGATGGGCAGTCCACCGACCGATCTCCAGCAGTTCGTCGATTGGATGAACGCCTTTCCCGAGTCAGACCATGGACCAGTCTGGCTCAAGGCCTTCGAAGCAGGGTATCAGGACCAACTGCTCGGAACGCTCACTCGGGCGCGGGCCACGTCGGCCGCACAGGCTCCCTCCGAGAATCGCGCATTCGCGCGCCCTCACTCTCAATCGGTCTTCTGCATCGATGTGCGCTCCGAACCATTTCGGCGTCACCTGGAATCCACCGGCGCGAACGAGACCTACGGGTTTGCCGGCTTTTTCGCCGCCTTTATCCGTTATCGGGCCTGGGGCAAGGAGCATGACACCGAACAATTCCCGGTCATCATGCGCGCAAGGAACGAAGTCCGCGAAATCCCCCGCAGCTACCTGGATCACGTCGTGTCGAAACACGAGTCTCGAACCAGGATGGTCCATGCGGGCCATACCCTTCTGCACGACTTAAAAGAAAACGTCGTCACGCCCTATGTTATGGTGGAGTCATTGGGATGGTTTTATGGCCTCCCGATCTTCGGGAAAACCTTACTGCCATCGTTATACCGCCGGTGGACCGCCTGGTTGCGGCGAATCTTCGTCCCGTCGATCACCACGACACTCACTGTCGATAAGCTGGCGCCGGCCGAAACGGCAGACATGCTGGCGGCGGAGCAGCAAGCGACCGTGCGGCGAGCGTTGCAAGAACGAACCGGTTTGCGCAGCTCTCAGATCACGCCAGAGCTGGTCGAAGCCTTGCGGCAACGGGCCTTGAGCGGGGAGGGTGACCCGGAACCTCCTTTGGCCACGGCAGCGGCACAGGCAGGGCTTTCGCCGGAAGCCCTGACGGCACTTGTCGCTACCTTGCGGCAGCGCCACGCAATCAATCCGCGCGCAGCTTCCAGACAGAAGGAACGGATCACACGGACCGGCTTCACCCTTGAGGAACAAATACTCACGGTTGACACGGCCTTGCGTATGATGGGGCTGACGAAACATTTTGCCCGGCTTGTCCTATTTTGCGCCCACGGGAGCACCTCGGAAAATAATCCGTTCGAATCCGCATTGGATTGCGGGGCTTGCGGAGGCAATGAAGGCAAACCTAACGCCCGCGTTCTCGCCATGATGGCCAACAATGAGAAAGTGCGGGAACAGCTGACGAAGAATGGCATCGACATTCCTTCCGATACCCACTTTCTTGCCGGCCAGGTCGATACCACGACCGATGACGTGCACCTGTTCGACCTTGAAGATGCGCCACCGACCCATCGCGCTGATATCGCGCGATTGCTTGAAGACCTGAAAAACACAACCAGACTGACGAATCAAGAACGATGCGCCCGCTTCCCCGATGTCACGACGCCTCTCCCGGCGCACAAGGCAGCGGCGCATGTGCGCCGGCGGAGCGTGGATTGGAGCCAGGTGAGACCGGAATGGGGTTTGTCAGGCAATACGGCTTTCATCGTCGGCCGACGGGATCTCACGAAGGCGCTCGATCTGGAAGGGCGCGTCTTCCTGCATTCGTATGACTATCGCGAAGACCCGAGCAATCGGTTGCTCGAAGTCCTGTTGACCGGCCCTCAAGTGGTGGCGCAATGGATCAACATGGAGCATTATTTTTCAACGGTGGACAACGACGTGTATGGCAGCGGGAGTAAGATCTACCATAACGTGGTGGGACGCATCGGCATCATGTCCGGTCCTTGGAGCGACCTCCGGCTAGGACTCGCCCAGCAAACCGTGATGAACGGCGACGTGCCCTACCATGAACCGATGCGGCTGCTGACCGTCATCGAGGCGCAGCGAGAGCGGATTGAGAAGCTCATCACGCGCCATGAGGTGTTGCAGTATTTTTATCATAACGAGTGGGTCCACCTCGTCGCACTGGAACCGGAGGAAGGTGTACTCTACCGGTATCGACCGACGGGCGAATGGGTTAGAATTAAAGATGGACTCGGCTCCTGATAGCGGGGCCATCATGGGACAACTCACCTAGGAAGGAGTTCAATTGTGGGCGCGTTGACGTTGCATCCGATGAAGGAAATACGTGTGATCGTGGCGGGAGAACACCGGGCGTTTGTGACAGAGTTGTTGGACCAGGTCAAAGCGTCCGGCTACACGATCATCGGCAATGTTTCGGGGAAAGGCCATCACGGCGTGCGCGAATCACATTTCATGTTCAGCGAGCAGGAAAGCCTCGAGATGATCATGACTGTCGTTCCGGAAGGAAAAGTAGAGCCCATCCTGGCGGGGCTTCGGCCGCTCTTCGAACGCCACTCCGGCGTAATGTTCGTCACCGACGTGGCTGTCAGCCGGCAGGAATATTTCGGCAAACAGCAGAGCGGTTCATGACCGAGAGCTCACAGGGCCCAATCCATGACCAGATTCCGGCCCGAGGCGAGGGACGAAGGAACAATGGTCAGACCGTCCCACCCTTGTCTTCATGACTAGAACTTGTCTAGAATGAGCCCCTCTTGAGCGGTTCCACGACGGAGGGATAGGGTGAAGGGACTACGGTTCGAGCGCATCGGGAAAAACCGTCACTACAATGTGGTGTTCCACATGGGGAACAGCTACGTACCCGTCACCGATGAGACCGTGGAAGAGCTCAAGGCCCAGAGTCTACTCCCCGTCGAACGGTTTCTCGATCTCTTGGTCGACCGCGTGGGGTATTCCTCCTACCTCAAAGAGCAAATCCGCACAGAACTGAAATCCTCCGGCGATCCGGTGACGCAGATCACGGTCCTCCAAGGCGCCATCCGCGAACTCTAATCGGCTGCTGAAAATTCCCTCCAGCTTTGTTCTCGGTCGCGGGCCTCCCTGCGACGTACCGCAAGGGTACGCCTCAGTCGTCCCGCTTCCTGCGGCCTTGCTGGCGGAAATTTTGAGCAGCCTCTGGAATCCCTGGAAAAGACACTCAACTTCGTTTTCGTCTCGAAAAATGCTCAACGTACCCCACCCGGGAAAAGAGCTGTTCCGACAGCTCGGGGTGGGTGGGTGAAAACCGCTACGCCTCAGCTGTTTTCTCGCCTGCGGCCTCGTTGACCACCTGTTTGAGCAACCGCACCATGCGATTGATGCCCACCGTGGCATGCCGCGTAATCCCCCGCGCGAGCTGCTGAGGGGCGCGCCAGTATCCCCGAGGTCAACTCGACGCGGGTCTTAGATTCGCTCACCACCGCCACCATGATTGCACACTCAATGGATTCGTGTGGTGTGGCACAGTCACTGGTTTTGCACCTTTTGGGATACCACGGCTGCTCCAATAGGCCAACGGTTTAATGAGCTTCGTTGTGCCAGAGACGTTGGAAAGCCTTTTCCAAAACTTGTGATCGTAGGTTAGTACGAAATCCAATCTAAGCTCTTCCGCCTCGGCCAGAATCCTACAATCACCAGGGTTCGGATGATACGTCTCGAATTTCGCTGCTCTGGCTTGAACGACGGCGAAGTCTCGAACGGGATAATCAAGAAACAACGTACTAATGAATCTCTCATGCAACTCACGACGATCTATGTTTCGAATTCTACTTACTTCAGAGATAACGGTTTCCGTAAGAACGAAAGTCCCCGGTTTGTAGAACCAGGAACGTAGGAGCGCCTTCTTCTCCTCCGCCAACAAATCGGTTGGTTCACTAATGCCCGCTA
>DASVEA010000040.1:0-7820 GCA_036380815.1 Nitrospiraceae bacterium | reverse complement strand
CGAGGGTTGAAGTATAGGCATTGCCGACCACACCGAAATCGGCCGCGGTCGTCGACACCGCAAAGGGTGGGGTACTGCCCCCTCCGCCCTCATCGCTGGGACAGCCTAAGAGTCCGAACCCAAGGGCAATGATCGACAACACAGATGCGATGGATTTCATATGGGGCATTCTCCTACGAATTCCTCTTTGACGCAACGATTGTGCCATCTTATGCAATTACTTAAAAATTGAACATTCATCTCCCACAGGCATAGGAAGGCGATCATGAAAAAGGATCAAACTATCTTCGAAGTCGTGAAACGATTTAACACTGAGGCCCGCTGCGTCTCGCATTTGGAGCGCATTCGCTGGCCGCATGGATTGGAATGTCTCCACTGCAAAGGCAAGCGCGTCATAAAGTTCCATGCGAAGGATAAAACTGGTAAAGAGCGCTCTTTGTATGAATGCGTCGATTGCCGCTATTGGGCGTCTGGTAGCTAAGGCGTTCTTCTTCGCCAATATTTTTTTGGTTAAGATAATTTCATAGGCCAGGAAGTCTGCTGCTTGGAGTGGAGTGAACGCATTAACTCTCCGCTCCCTGGGTCGCCAGACTCAAACACATATTCAATGGGCGTATTAATACGATTATGTTGTGCCCAATTTCCTTATCCGCTCAGCGCACATTGTGGAGCATGGAACATATGCATTTAATCGCCATCGTGTTTTTGTAGCTCGTGAAATTCTTGATGCCCAATCACTAACTTCAATCCCACATCCAAACTTCTGCAATGTTGCGCACTTGATAATAGTCAGCAAATCACACCATAGCGCGATTCGTTTGGCATCATTGTCCTTCCACGTAGCGAATTAACCTTGATAGTTCTGGCAATCTGACGCACGAAAATGATCAAGGCCATATTCCATTAGCTTCTCATTCCATGCCTCAGAAAATTTTATCCATTCGTCTGCTGATGATATGAAGCCAGCTACAACCATGTATGGGTGCTCTTTTTCTTGACCGCTCGCGTCTAAGCAAGCCGTAAACGTATCCATCACCAGTTGCTTCCATTCACAAGTACATGGTCAAGTGAGTAATTGGACAAATAGGGGTCATTTAGCACCCCCTCTGGGGGGCATTTCTGCTCCCGATACAACCTGCTGTATGGTGCCAAAACCATACGACTTTCTCAAATGGACAAGGCCCCTTTTAGGCTTCATAAGTCCATGAATTTTCTATTGACAAGTGTTTGAGTGAGTGTATACTGCGCGCCTTAGTGGGAGAAAGTGGGTGAGTTTGGTCATTTATGATTTATGAATGCTTCTCGACATATCCCGGTCATGGCAGAAGAGGTGCTGTTTTGGCTCGTTCGAGAAGAAAGCCGAATCTATCTTGACTGTACGGTGGGGTACAGTGGGCATGCTGAAAAACTTCTTGAGGCGAGCAATCCAGACAGTAGGCTTATCGCATTTGATCGCGATGCAATGGCCATTGCAGCCAGTCGAAAAAAGCTCGCACGATTCGGCGACCGTGTGCTCCTTCTCCATGGTCACTTTGTGGATCTGAAACAGCATCTAGTTGCCAATGGCATTGGTCAGGTCGATGGAATCCTGTTTGATCTTGGAATCTCGTCCCCGCAGTTGGAAGAACCTGCTCGCGGATTCAGCTTTCAGGGGGATGGTCCGTTGGACATGCGTATGGATCAATCGATGAGTGGGACCGCCGCTGACCTGATCAATCGATGGCCGGAAGTGCAGTTGGCCGACGCGATTTTTCAGTTCGGCGAGGAACGGTTTTCTCGACGAATTGCGCGTGCCATTGTTCGCGAGCGTGAACGCCATCCGTTGGCGACGACGAAAGAGTTGGTCTCAGTGATCGAGGGGGCAGTTCCGGCGAATTATCGGCATGGTCGTCTCCACTGTGCCACCCGCACGTTCCAAGCCGTTCGCATTGCAGTGAATCAGGAGCTTGACTGTCTCGAGCAGGCATTGCGCGACGCGGTAGATGTGTTGTCTCCGGGCGGCCGCCTCTGTGTGATTTCATTTCATTCGCTCGAAGATCGGATTGTGAAGCACGCATTTCGGGCGCTCTCCAGCAAGGACGATCCTGCATTGGTGGTGCTCACCAAGAAGCCGCAGACTCCCACCAGGGAAGAATCAGACCGGAATCCTCGATCCCGCAGTGCCAAATTACGGGCTGCCCAACGGGTATCCAAGGAGGGTCATTCATGAAGACGTTGACGATTGTGGCCGGCGTGCTGTTGGTCTTCGTGTTTGTGTGGGAACGTGTCGATGTCGTTCGATTGGGGTACCAGATCGAACGATTGAAGACCCAGAAAGTATTACTGGAGCGAGAGCGGGATCAGCTGC
This sequence comes from Nitrospiraceae bacterium, assembly GCA_036380815.1. Classification (GTDB taxonomy): domain Bacteria; phylum Nitrospirota; class Nitrospiria; order Nitrospirales; family Nitrospiraceae; genus Palsa-1315. The sequence goes on along the minus strand of DASVEA010000040.1, from coordinate 5,473 downwards.
AAGTGAAGTTTTCTGCGCTGACGGCTCCGGAGCGGATCGCGAAGGTGGCGACGGAAAAGTTGGGGCTGGTTCCGCCGCAGCAGGGGCAAGTGCTGATGGTGCATCAGCCGGGAGAGGCTCCAACCCTGTCACTCCCGCCTGTTGAGCAAGTCCGTCTGGCGAGACATGTCTCAACCGGGAGGGTGAGCGAGTGACTGCCGGCCCTTCTCGCGGTCGTCGCTATGTGATGCTGCTCCTGCTCCTCTGTGGGTTCAGCGTCATTCTATTTCGGCTGGTCACGCTCCAAGTGCTTCAGGCAGCGGAACTCACGGCCAAGGCTGATCGGCAGCATCAAAAAACCGTGTCCTTTGAGGGAGCCAGAGGAATGGTGTCGGATCGGCACGGCAAAGTGCTCGCGATGAATATGGAGGTGCCATCCGTGTTCGGCGTACCGACGTCGCTGGAAAACCCGTCGACCGTAGCCCGTCATCTTTCTCCGGTGCTCAATATTCGAAGGGATGAGCTTGAGAGAAAGCTTCAGCAAGACAAGAGCTTCGTGTGGTTGGCGCGAAAGGTCGAGCCTGAGCAAGGCCGTCGGCTGGAGCAGTTGTCGTTGGACGGCATCGGCGTGGTGATGGAGGGACGGCGGTTCTATCCCAAGGGCCCGTTGCTGGCCCATGTCCTCGGATTTTCCGGGATGGATGGGCAAGGGCTTGAGGGACTCGAGCGCCGATACGATTCGCACCTGCACGGAGAAAAGCGCGTCACCGTTTTGCAGCGCGATGCGTTGGGTCGCACGGTTTTTCCCAAGGGTTTGGCGGAGCAAGTGCCTACACCGGGACATGCCCTCACGCTGACCGTCGACGAGGTCATCCAATACATTGCCGAAAAAGAACTCGAAGAGGCCGTCACTCATACCCATGCCAAGTCGGGGACAATCATCGTCATGGAGCCGCAATCGGGTGCAATTCTCGCGATGGCCGTCAGTCCACGATTCGATCCGAATGTTGTCGCCGCGTTGACGCCCGATCGGTGGCGCAATCGTGCTCTGACGGATACATACGAGCCCGGGTCAACCATGAAAATGGTGGTTGCGGCCGCGGCGCTTGAAGAAAAAGTGATGACACCCGACTCCCTGGTCTTCGGTGAAAACGGCCATATGGTGATTGCGAATACGACCATTCACGACCATGACAAACTGGGATGGATGACATTCTCTGAGGTGATTCAAAAATCCAGCAACATTGGCGCGGCCAAAACCGGAATGGCTCTCGGAGAGCAGCGGCTCTATCGCTATCTCCACGCGTTCGGATTCGGCGAACGTACTGAGATCGACCTGCCGGGTGAAGTGAGCGGACTCTTGAAGGCTCCCAAAGACTGGGGCCGTCGATCGCTCGCGTCGATTTCGATGGGACAGGAGGTCGGGGTGACGCCCCTTCAGATGGTGTCGGCAGTGGCGACTCTCGCCAACGGGGGCACGATGATGAAGCCCTATGTGGTGTCCGAAGTGCGCGATCAGAAAGGTCATTTGCTTAAGGAAGCACTACCGCAAGTGAGGCGGCGAATCGTGTCCCAGGACACGGCCCGGACGATGACGACGATGCTGGAAGGTGTTGTGACGAATGGGACGGGAACGAAGGCGGCCATTCCGGGTTTCCGCGTGGCGGGTAAAACTGGAACCGCACAAAAAATCGATTCGCGAACCGGCGCCTATTCCTCCACGCAGTTTGTCGGGTCGTTTGTCGGGTATGTACCGGCAGAATCTCCACGGCTGGCGATGATCGTGGTCCTCGATGAACCTCAAGGCGAAGCCTGGGGCGGGGCTGTGGCGGCGCCAGTCTTTCGGCGGGTCGGGGAGCAGGTGCTCAACTATCTTGGTGTGTCCCGAGAAGACACTGTGAAAATCGCACTGGCGATGAAGGACCACTAAGAGGCCATGGCGAGCGATCCCATCACCCTCACGCAGTTGCTCGCGGCGCTCCGTGGGCAGGTCGAGATTCTGGAGCAGCGCGGCGATGTGAGTTGTCCGGTGCACGCGATCACGGACGATTCGCGTGCCGTAATGGGCGGAAGCCTGTTTGTTGCCGTCAGGGGTGAGCGCGTTGATGGTCATGGATTTGTCGAGCAGGCCATCAAGGCCGGAGCGGTTGCGGTGGTCGCACAGGCGCCTGTGGCATCAGGGCCGTTACCGTTCGTGCAGGTGGCTGATTCACGCAAGGCGCTCGGTCTTCTCGGTAGCCGGTTTTACGGAGATCCCTCCGCCCGTCTCAAGATGATTGGTGTGACGGGCACGAATGGAAAGACGACGACGACGTATCTCTGCAAAGCGTTACTGGAAGGGATCGGCAGACGAGTTGGGTTGATCGGCACGGTGGGGTACCAGATCGGGCAAGAGACGCTTCCGGCCCCTCACACGACGCCCGGCGCACTCGATCTTCAAGCACTCTTGGCGAAGATGATCGAGCGCGGACTCACCGCTGCAGTAATGGAAGTGTCGTCCCACGCCCTCGCGTTAGACCGGACATCGGGCTGCGAGTATGACGTGGCGGTTTTCACGAACCTCACGCAGGATCACCTCGATTTTCATCATACGATGGATGAGTACTTTGAGGCGAAGATTCGACTGTTTACCGGATTAGCCGGGGGGCAGAAGGCCGGGAAGCTCGCCCTCGTCAACGTGGACGATCCCCGAGGAGCCACGATCCGCGCGGCTTGTCCTGTGCCGGTCTGGGGTTATGCCATTCAAAACCAGGCCGATCTCAAGGCGGAAGGAGTGTGTCTCTCGCTAACCGGCACCACTTTTACTGCGGCAACTCCCGCAGGCTCATTCACCGTCGAGAGCCGGTTGGTCGGGGAGCACAACGTCTACAACTTGCTGGGGGCGATTGGGGTGGCGCTGCACGACGGGGCGACGTCCGATCAGATCTGCGAAGCGACCGCCCACATTACCAATGTCCCAGGTCGTTTCGAGCGAGTCACTTCCGGGCAGAATTTTACCGTCGTCGTCGATTATGCCCATACCGAAGATGCGCTCCTCCGTTTGCTGACGGCAGCCCAGGCGTTGAAGACCGATCGGATCATTACAGTATTCGGCTGCGGTGGTGATCGGGATCGAGGGAAGCGGCCCAAGATGGGACGCGCTGCCGTGGAATACAGTGACGTGGTGGTCTTAACGTCCGATAACCCACGAACCGAGGACCCGATGGCGATCCTTCATGAGGTAGAGGTCGGCGTGCTCGATGCGCTGGAGCGCCGCAGTCATGTGCAGTATCACTTGGTGCCGGACCGTCGTGAGGCGATTGGCGTTGCCATTCGCGAGGCGCACCGCGGCGATATGGTGCTCATTGCCGGCAAGGGGCATGAGGATTATCAAATCGTCGGCACCAAGAAGTTTCATTTTGACGATCGTGAGGTGGCTCGCGAAGCAATTCAGCAATTACGGGACTGCGCGTGAAAGTCCAGGTTACGGTTGGGATCGCACAGGACGAGGAATCGATGGGACTCTTTACGGTCGAGGAGTTACGAGAAGTCATCAGCGTGAAAGTTCTCGCGGGGCAGGACTCGTTATCGGGGAAGCACCGGATCAGACAGATCAGCACGGATTCCCGATCGGTTCGCCGCGGTGATCTGTTTGTGGCACTCAGGGGCGATCGGTACGACGGGCATGAGTTTGTGCCGGCCGTACTTGCTCAGGGCGCAGTAGGAGCAATCGTTCACGATGAATACTGTCTTCCTCCAGGCTCCGCCGCGGTACGCCGAATCGAGGGTCGACCTGCGCCTTTTCTCTTCGGAGTGCGTGATCCGCTGTTTGCCTACCAACAGTTGGCGACGCATCATCGCAGTCGGTTCCATATCCCCGTCGTGGCGGTGACCGGGAGCAACGGCAAGACGACGACGAAAGAGATGGTGGCGGCGGTGTTGGCTCAGCGGTGGCCGGTGTTGAAGACCGAAGGGAATTTCAACAATCGGATCGGCGTACCGTACACCCTGTTCCGGCTCACGGCTCGCCATCAAGCGGCCGTCATTGAGATGGGGGTGGATCAGCAAGGGCAGACGACCAGGCTTTGTGAGATAGTCAGGCCCACAATCGGGGTGATTACCAATATTGGCCCCGATCACCTCGAGTTCTTCGGAAGCATTGAAGGATCGGCGCAAGCCAAGGCGGAATTGTTGGACCTGCTTCCGGCCGATGGCACGGCGATTTTGAATGCCGACGATGCGTACTTTGACTACCTCGCCGCGCGTGCGCAATGCCGTGTCATGTCGTTCGGATTATCGGAGATGGCTGATGTCCGCGCGAGCGGGGTCACGTCCGATGTTCGCCAAGGAACGACCTTTCGCTTGCACCTCCCTGGAAAGAGCCGTCCCACGATTATTCGAATCAAGGTGCATGGTACCCACAATGTCACCAATGCGCTCTCCGCGGCGGCGGTGGGTGTTGCCTTGAACCTGTCCGGTTCGATGATTGCCCAAGGGCTGGGCCGATTTCGCCCAGCCGCAATGCGGTCGCAGGTGGTGACTCATCACGGCGTCCATATCATCAACGATTGCTACAACGCCAACCCTGCGTCGATGAAAGCGGCGCTCCAATTGTTGGCACAGTGGACTCCTGCACGCGAACGGATTGCCGTACTGGGAGACATGTTAGAGCTCGGCCCTGAGACCAGGCTTATGCACCGGGACGTTGGACAGTTTCTTGCTGCGCAGGGGCTGTCGCGGCTGATCATCTGCGGGACGTTGGGTCGGGACATTGCGGAAGGAGCCAGGCAGGGCGGGTTCGCAGGTTCGCAGATCCACGAAATGGTCGATGCGGCTGCTGCGGCTGATTGCCTCAAGAGGATCGTGCGGCAGGGCGACGTGGTGTTGGTGAAGGCCTCTCGCGGGATGAAAATGGAACAGGTAGTACAGGTTCTGACTGGGATGAGGGCAGTCATCAGGCAGGCATCGTAAGGAGTCGGCGTCAATCCAAGGCTAGAGTCGGTCAGGCGGACAGGCTTAATTTCAAGGTACAGACGGCATGCTCTACAACTGGCTGTATCCGTTTCATACAGAATATTCGTTCCTGAACGTCTTCCGGTATTTGAGCTTCCGGATCATCTACGCGGCCGTGACGGCGTTCTTGATCGCCTTTGTGCTGGCCCCACGGGTGATCAGGAAGTTGCAAGACCTGAAGCTGGGTCAGCAGATTCGCGGTGATGGCCCTCAACAGCATCTGGCGAAGAGCGGCACGCCCACCATGGGTGGGATTCTCATCCTTTTTGCCGTGGTCCTCTCGACGTTCCTCTGGGCCGACATCGCGAAGCCCTACGTCTGGCTTGTGCTCGCCGCCACGTTGGGGTTCGGGGCGATTGGTTTCGCCGACGACTATCTCAAGTTCATCAAGGCCCAATCGAAGGGGTTGTCGGCGTGGCAGAAATTCACGGCACAAGTGGCGCTGGCTTTGGCGATTGCGCTGGTCCTCTATTTCCTGCCCGGCTATACGACCAAGCTCAGC
>DASVEA010000039.1:0-3603 GCA_036380815.1 Nitrospiraceae bacterium | reverse complement strand
GCCTCGGGCTCTTGCAAGGGATTGAGCTCAATATGGATGGGAAAGCCGTCGTGAGCGAGTGTTTGGCCCGCGGCATTCTAATCAATGCGACCGGCGAGCATGTGCTGCGGTTCGTGCCGCCCCTCATCATCACCCAGCTGGAAATCGATCGATTGCTCGACACGCTTGATCAGATCTTTGGCAAACAGGCGGCGTAAGGCGTACTCACGCCGAAATGGACACAACAGGGATGACCACACGAACGACAGGAATGCGGGCCGGCAAAAAAGATCTTCTGGATGTTGCGGCCATCAGCAAGGCGGAGGTGGAGAGTTTACTGGCGTCGGCTGCCCTGTTGAAAGACAAGCAGCGGCGCGGGGTTCTTCATCCACTGCTTCCCGGGAAGACCTTAGGGCTCCTGTTCCAGAAACCGTCGACGAGGACGAGGGTGTCGTTCGAGGCGGGCATGAACCAGCTGGGCGGCCATGCTCTGGTCCTGCCCATGGCCGACATCCAGCTCTCGCGCGGGGAAAGTGTCGCCGACACAGCACGCGTGTTGTCGCGCTATCTCGACGCGATCGTCATCCGCACCTATGACCACTCGATCGTGGAGGAATGGGCGAGGGAAGCGACGATGCCGGTGATCAATGGGCTGACCGACCTGAGCCATCCTTGTCAGGCCCTCTCAGACCTCTTGACCATTCAAGAAAAAAAGGGCCAATTGAAGGGGATCAAAATCGCCTATATCGGCGACGGCAACAATGTGGCGAATTCACTGATCGAGGCGGCGGCGAAGATGGGGATGATCATCGCCCTCGGTTGTCCGGTGGGGTATCAGCCGGAGCAACATGTCGTCGATAGGGCTAGGTTGGAAGCCGCAAAAACCGGTGCGGTGATCGAGATCGGACACGATCCCCATGTCGCGGCGAAGGAAGCGGACGTTATCTACACCGACGTCTGGATCAGTATGGGACGCGAGCGGGAGCATGCGCGACGATTAAAAGTCTTGGCTCCTTATCAAGTGAACAGCCGCCTGTTGCATCGCGCCAAACCCGATGCGATCGTCATGCACTGTTTGCCTGCTCACCGTGGCGAAGAAATCAGTGCCGAGGTGCTGGATGGTCCGCAGTCGGTCATCATCGACCAGGCGGAGAATCGCCTCCATATGCAGAAAGCCATCTTAACGAACCTGCTAGGCAAGAGGAGCCGAACGAGACGATGAGTCGTGTCATTAAGAAAGTGGTGCTGGCCTATTCAGGCGGGCTCGATACCTCCGTGATCTTGAAGTGGTTACAAGAAACCTACGACTGCGAGGTCATCGCGTTCTGCGCTGATCTTGGACAAGGCGAAGATCTGCAAGCGATCAAGGCGAAGGCACAAAAGCTCGGCGTGAAAAAAGTGTACGTCGAGGATCTGCGCGAGACCTTCGTGAAGGACTATGTCTTCCCGATGTTACGCGGCAATGCCATCTATGAAGGCTGTTATCTGCTCGGGACCTCGATCGCGCGACCCCTCATTGCGCGGAGGCAGGCCGAGATTGCGCTCAAGGAAGGCGCCGAGGCCGTATCGCATGGCGCCACCGGAAAGGGCAACGATCAAGTGCGGTTCGAGCTGACGTATACCGCGCTGGCCCCGGATCTGAAGATCATCGCGCCTTGGCGTGAATGGACGATGAAATCGCGGCGCGAATTGATCGAGTATGCCGATCGGCATGGCATTCCCGTGACGGCGACGAAAGCCAAACCCTATAGCATGGATCTCAATTTGTTCCATGTGAGTTATGAGGGCGGCATTCTCGAGGATCCTTGGGAATCCCCGCCGGAGGAAATCTTTCAAATGACGGTGTCGCCGGAACGGGCGCCGAACAAGCCTCTCGAAGTCGAGATCGGCTACGAGGCTGGTGATCCAGTGTCGGTCGACAGCAAGAAGATGAGCCCGGCGACATTATTGGCTCACCTCAACAAGCTGGGCGGCGCGCATGGCATTGGTCGCGTGGATCTGGTGGAGAATCGCTATGTCGGGATGAAATCTCGCGGGGTCTATGAAACGCCGGGCGGGACGATCCTTCATGTGGCGCATCGTGGACTCGAGTCGTTGACGATGGATCGCGAGGTGCTGCACTTCAGGGACGGTCTAATTCCGCGCTTCGCCGATCTGATTTACAACGGCTATTGGTTCAGCCCGGAACGAGAGATGATCCAGGTCTCGATCGATGCGGCGCAGAAGGACGTGACCGGTACGGCGCGGGTGAAGCTCTATAAAGGGAGTTGCACCTTGGTCGGGCGCAAGTCGAAGCATTCGCTCTATCGTCTCGACATCGCCACGTTTGAAGAGGACGAAGTCTATAACCAGAAAGATGCCGAGGGTTTTATTCGATTGAACGCGTTGCGGCTGAAAATCAGAGCCCAGAGAAAGAAGGCCTCTTCCTAATGGCACGAGCAACGGGCCGTAGCTCTGCCACGTCGGAAGGCGGAAAGGCCTGGGGCGGGCGGTTCAGACAAAAGACGAACCGGTTAGTGGAATCTTTCACCGTTTCGGTGGCGGTCGATCTCCGGCTCTACGCCCATGACATTTTGGGCAGCATCGCCCACTGCAAGACGTTAGGGAAGGCCCGTGTCTTGACCGCCTCCGAAACCAGGACGATTGTGCAGGGCCTGGAATCGGTGAAGACGGAGCTGGATCGGGGTCGCTTTCGCTTCACCCCGCAGGATGAAGATATTCACATGGCGATTGAGCGCCGGCTGACAGAATTGATCGGCCCCCTCGGCGGCAAGTTGCACACGGGCCGGAGCCGGAACGACCAGGTTGCGCTGGACGTCAGGCTCTATTTGCGGGATGAACTCAGTCAGCTCGTGGGGCATCTGGAAAACTTTCAACGGGTCTTGGTGGCGAAGGGAAAGGCGAATCGAACGGTCGCCATGCCGGGCTATACACATCTACAGCGTGCCCAACCGGTGCTGTTCGCCCATCATCTATTGGCCTATGTGGAAATGATCGAGCGGGACAAGGGGCGATTTCGCGATGCATCGGTGCGATTGAATGTCATGCCGTTGGGGTCCGGTGCGCTCGCGGGGACCAACTACCCAGTCGATCGCCGGTTCACCGCCGGGCTGTTGGGCTTTCCCTCCGTGACGCAAAACAGTCTCGATGCCGTGTCCGATCGGGATTTCATCATCGAGGTGGCCTCGGCGCTGTCGATTACGATGATGCACCTGTCCCGGCTCAGTGAAGAGTTGATTCTCTGGTCGTCCCAGGAGTTCCAGTTCGTCGAGCTTCCCGATGCCTTCTGTACCGGTAGCAGTATGATGCCGCAGAAGAAGAATCCTGATGTGCCGGAATTGGTGCGGGGCAAGACGGGACGTGTCTACGGCCATTTAGTCAATCTGTTGACGACGCTCAAGGCCCTGCCCTTGAGTTATAACCGAGATCTTCAGGAGGATAAACCGGCGCTCTTCGATGCCCTCGATACCGTGGTCGCGTCGGTGGAGGTCTTGACGGAACTGATGCGCCGACTCACCGTCAACCGGGACGTCCTCAAGCAGGCGGTTCAAGGTGGTGGTATGCTGGCTACGGAGGTTGCGGACTATCTTGTGAGTAGAGGCGTGCCTTTTCGCGAGGCGCATG
>DASVEA010000038.1:0-2026 GCA_036380815.1 Nitrospiraceae bacterium | reverse complement strand
TACGTTGGCTTATCACTCGTCACCCATCACTGCACTTTCAACCTTGCTTGGCCTGCTTCCCTGATTGAACCGGTGCCGTGGCCGGCGGGGCAGCCTGCGCTTGCGCGACCTGCGACGGCGGCGCTTCAGGCGCATCGGACGAAGGAGGCGTCACGTCGATAGCATCAGCCTCGTTGACGCTCTTCTTGAATCCTTTAATAGCCTTCCCGAGCCCCTCACCCAACTGCGGAATCTTGCCCGCGCCGAAAATGATCAAGACAATGATCAGTATCAGCATCAATTCCATCCATCCGAATGATCCAAACATCAATTGCTCACTTTCTCTTCATGTCCCACCCAAACCCACTCGCTCTGCGGCCTTGAATCAGCCAAAAGGTGGAGGCCTTCCTCATGCGAGGGGAAGGTCATAGAGGCTATAGAAGAACATGAACTGAGTCAAGCTGAAATTCAGTGGAAATTCAGCAAATCGAGACATTTGGCTCTAGGAGCCTGTCCGGCATGGCCTTCGTGACGAGGCGAAGGAGGTGCTCCCAGATGCGAGGCTGCAGCTCCGAGGCTGACCCTCGTTTCACGCCTCACGTTTCACAGTTCTTGGGAGCGAAGCGAGCACGACGCAGCTGGTCGCGGATCGTTCGCCGCAGTAGAACGGTCAATGTCGGACAGGCTCCTAGGAGTCACCGCGGTCGGACGAAGGCGTGAAAATAATCCACAGGGCTCGGTGGTGCAGTCAAGGCAATCATGAATGACTGAGGATCGTAGCCGATGTCTTCGAGGTCCTTCGAGGCCAAGGTCAGCTCTTCCTCTGTGAGATAGGCGACGGTGTCCGGAATGCCTGTCGGCGGGAGCGAGCGCACAAGGGCCTGGAGTGCTTCACGCTCCTCCAGCGGTATCTCCAATGGAATGGGGAAGTCCAGATGGCGCGCGTAGGGGCTCCGGTAGGTCTCGTTCAATGCGCGGAGGGTCTTGAGCATCAAGCGGTCCTGTTCCCACAGCGCCATTCTCGTACCGGCGGAAGGATGGGTGGCGATGAGATCCATGAGAGTTAATACGTTGGTCCCCAAGCTGCGCCCCACGAACTCGCGCTGGCTCTCTATGGTCATCGTACCGGCCTCCAACTGCTTGGTGACCGCATCGGCCAACGCAAAGTTGACCATGAAACTCTGTTGCCCGCCAAATTGGCCATAGCAGGGCTTCTCCGGATCGTTCAGCACGTTCATATCCGCCGTACCTGCGTCGAAACTGCTGAACCCGATCCCCTCCGGAGCCAACAGGCGCTTGGATTCCTTGATCGTGGCATAGGCTCCCAAATTGATGGGAACCAGCACGTGCTCATCGATACGTTTGAGAAACTCCGTGATCGTCTTCCGGTAGGGGACCTCTTTCCATTCGACTGTCCGATATTCGCGCTCCCACACCAGGTCGTCGAGGAGGGAAGGAAAGTCCTTGAGCGTCTCTATATCCATGGCTTCGAACGCCCGGACAAAGCCCGCCCAGTCAGAGATTCTCGCATGAGCGGCTTCGCTCAAGTTCGGTCGAAGGAATTCTTCTTCAATGTCGTTTGCCTGGCGCGACATCAATTTTGTCGGGCGATCGTTCCACAGTTCGTTACAGATGATCCGATCCACGCTGCCATCTGACACACCGTCGAGCCGGCCCACGGCTCCTCGATGCGTCACGACCCGGTCGCGGTGGGACGCGAGTTCCGGGTGAGCCAGGGCTGCATCGAGCACTGCTTGCTCCCAATCGACCAGCACATATCGAATGCGGGGATAGATCGCTCCGTCCTTATCGAGGACCTTGAGATGGCTCAAGAAACAGGCTGCGAGATTGCCGTTCCCGGGGCCGAGTTCCATCACCGTGAGGGGTGAGGCGTGAGGGGTGAGGGGTGAATCCGACGCATTTTCGCCTGACGCCTGACGCCTGACGCCTGACGTTTTCTCGCGATTCACGACTTTTTCGAAGTAGTCCGCCGCGAGAGCATGAGCGAGCCGATAGTCGGCTGAGGCAAACGTTTGGTAGAAGCTGC
>DASVEA010000037.1:0-3252 GCA_036380815.1 Nitrospiraceae bacterium | reverse complement strand
AGCTGATGGCTAATAGCGCATAGCTGATAGTACTGACGAGTCCGGACAACCAGACAAACCAAACAAACCAGACAGACCAGAATGAGCTGGGACGATCCCTGTGCTCGCGCAACGCGCGGCCTCCGAAGGATGGATAGGGAGCGGCCAGGTGCCCTCCTTGCTCGCAGAACGCGCACGGTGAATCTGTGCTCGTTCGATGCGCGCAGTCGAGGGCAGCCTTGGCCACTCCCCTAGAGGGAGATATAGGGACTGGGAAGGCCCTCGCTCGGGATAAAGCTCGTCTTGGCGCGCTGAAGACTGGGTGGGTGGAATAGTGCGCGCAGTTGGGACTATCCCAGCCACCCCTTAGTAAGTGATAGATTGCTGCGGCCTTGTCTGGGAAAAGGCGTGTCTCAGGGTGAAGAGGCTGTTTTGGCAGACTCAGGGCGGGCGGGTGAAGTAACCGCCAGGGTTGGTCGGGTGAGAAGGATGCCTTTTTGAGCATTCTGCGTGGCATTCTTCTGTTGTCGTGGACAGCAAACTAAAGAAGCATTTGCATGTGCACATGGTTTCCGCAGTCTGCTAGCTCTCAAGACAACGTAACAGTTCTGCTTGGCAGCGCTCCTGGTCGTAGCCTCGTCCAATCAACACGATCGCGTGGCTCGGTTCGTCGAGCAACGTGATGGGCGTAATGGTTGGGTTGCCTGGAGGGGCGTATTGAAATTCTTGGAGTTCCGGTCCCTTGGCGAAGCGGAAGAAGCCTTTCGCCCGTTCAAGTTCAGGGGGGAGGGACTTCATCCAGCGCAGGAATCGTGAAAAGTTTAACGAACCGGGCAGCCGAACCGTTGTGGCGATTGGATGATACGATGCCCGGTTCCTTGTCGCGGATGATCGAGGCACTCCGAATTCCACATTCACCGTCGGCGTCGGCGTCATGCGGGTCATTGGTTCGAGGAGCGATGAGGAATCGACCCGGGCATGGCTGGTTTCCCAGACCCGCGCATAGGGATTCTGGTCGACAGTCGTCGCTTTGAATCGCTCCCAATGGCCGGCGATATAGAGATCTTTCTTGTTGAGAATCAGCTCGTCGGCGCAGCGAATCGCCTGCCTGGTGACGAAGCCACCCATACTTTCCCCGTCTATGGGGATTGGATGCAGTAAGGCGATGACTTTTTCTAAGTGCGTGAGCCGTGCGGTGTAGAGATCGGTGACGCCATCGATGACTTCGACCGGATCAGCCATGCCGGAGCATTCCAGGATGATCACATCCGACTCATAGTCCTGTACCAGTTGGGCGATTCCCCAGGAGAGATCTTCCTTCGTATCGCAACAGACGCAGCCGCCGGCGAGGTTCAATACTTGTTCGGCGATGGTGCCCGCGCGGGGGCCGTCGATGCTCACTTCGCCGGCTTCGTTCATCAACACGCCGGCCCGCTTGCCCTGGCTCTTCCAATGTTCAAGCAGTCTCATTAAGAGGGTGGTTTTGCCTGCGCCGAGGGAGCCGCAGAGGACATAAAATGGGATCGGGGTCATTGTCTCAGCCCGCATTATTCATGAATCTGATGATCTGTTAAATGTTGAATATTGAATGCTCAGAAATCATCAAATCGAGTCCGACTCCGACAATTCAACATTCATCATTTATTATTCAACATTCCCAATACCGCCTCCCGAGGAACGCGCTCTCAGGGGTGTACATGTAAGTGCCCCTCATCCTGGTGCTGCTTTGCCAACGTGGTGAGGTCGCAGTGGATCTCGTCAGGATGGCAACAGTGGGTTCCCATCTGAATCGTCATATGCTTGATGCCGAAATCTTTGCTGACCCGGGCACGGATGGCATGTAATAAATTATTGGTCAGTGCCGAATCATCTCCATCGACGAGTATATGACACGTCATCATGATCAACCGAGGTTCGACCGCCCAGATATGAAGGTCGTGGACGTTTTTCACGCCGGGGATCGCCTCGATGGTCGCAGCTACGTGTGAGGCGCTGATCTTCGGCGGGGTCGATTCCAACAACACGTCTAGCGATTCCTTAAACAGCGGCCAGGCCCCTTTTGCAATTGCCACGACGACCAGCAAGCTGACCAACGGATCGAGAACGGTCCATCCGGTGAATAATATGGCTCCGCCGCTGATCACGACGCCCAGGGATACCCAGGCATCACCCAGCATGTGCCAAAAGGCACTACGGATATTGAGATCATCCTTGGCTCCGTGTTGCAACAGGAGTGCGATGCTCAGATTGGCTGCGAAACTCAGGGCGCCGATCGCCATGACCCAGCCACCGTCCACCGGTATGGGCTGCAGCAGCCGCTTGAGTCCAACGAGTGTGATGCCGAGGGCCGTGATCAACAGGACGAACGAATTCAAGAACGCCGCAATGATGCCGGCTCGGTGATACCCAAATGTTCTGGTTTCTGTAGCAGGCCTGGCCGTGAGGAGATGGGCATAGAGGGCAAGAAAGAGCGCGCCTTGGTCGACGAGGTTATGGCCCGCATCGCTCATGAGCCCGATGCTATCGAGGATCCATCCGCCGATGAACTCAGCGACGATGATCGCCGCATTCAGTGCCAGGGCGAGAGTAAGCCGTGAGCGGAGATGTTCGTAGGAGGCGAAGGTAGACATTGATGATAGTGTCGCACGGCCCTCGCATCACGGCAAGCTTTCAGGGTAGATGGAGGTCAGGGGATCATCATGGTTTTTGGGGTGGCAATCGTTGCCTGAGCATTGATCAGAAAGGGGTTTTCATCTTCCGTAGAGTTTCCACGGAGATCCCCTTCACTAAGGTCAACGTTCTTCCCTCAGGAGTTAGCAAAGCCACACCCGGGAACAGCTGCTGATCGTCCAAGTGGCACACCTCCTGCTCGAGATACGGCTGTTCGAGTTCCCAGAGATCGAACTGATTCGGTCGAGATCGAATGTTGAGCGAGGGTACCATCACCCCGGAGTAGAAGCTGAATTTCGACGCAACTTGGTAGCTGTTCGCGGTCCAGCGACACTCGGGATAGTCTTTCATCAGCGACTCCGTCCATACCTTCCACCCATGGGTTTTCGCTCTGAAACCGGCAACTTTGAAACCGGCAATGGGAAGCCCGCTGATAGGCAGTGCCGCAAACACACGGAACATGATCAACAACACCAAGGAGATTGCCATGAGGGTGGCCGGCACCTTTCCCATCAGGGGATGGACATTGCGTCGCAGAAGAAAGACCGCAAGCGCAAGATAGGCGGCACTTGTCCAATTCCAGTGCACTTTCGTCCGAAACAC
>DASVEA010000036.1:0-5634 GCA_036380815.1 Nitrospiraceae bacterium | reverse complement strand
CGATGATTTGCCTGGATATTGATGACGCCGGCAATCTGAAAATCTGTGTCTGCTGGATGGACGGCGAGATTGGGGAGGAGGCAGAATGCCTCTCCCGTCTAGATTCTGCAACGTCGGTAATGCGTGATCGTTAGGAGCCTGTCCGACATTGCTTTCGTGACGAGACGAAGGAGCTGCGGCCAGATGCAAGGCCGCAGGCCCGGAAAAACCGGAGGTGTACTCGCTGAAATACATTGAGGATTTTTTCGGGCCGAGAACGACGCAGATGGTCGCGGATCGTTCGCCGCAGTAGAACGGTTAATGTCGGACAGGCTCCTAGGGGAGGAGATTGGCCGAGTGAGTCTCAGAGGACTCGTGAAGGTGGAACGCACTGCCGCCTTGCTGTTTCGCTCGATACATAGCCATGTCGGCATGCTTCAGTAATTCGTCGATAGGATGGTCGTCGTGAGGGAAAATCGTAATTCCGATACTGACGCCGATGGAGATATGGTGCCCCTTTAACTCGAACACCGTAGCAATGGATTCCGTGATGCGTTTTGCCACCACAAGGATGTTCTGTTCGGAAGAGGCCCCTTCTAGAATAATCGTGAACTCGTCCCCGCCCATCCGGGCCACGGTATCGACTTCCCGCACACAGGTCTTGAGTCGTTCAGATACGGTCTTGAGTAGTTCGTCACCCATGTCGTGGCCGAAGGTATCATTCACCGCTTTGAATCGATCGAGATCGAGGAGCAT
Source organism: Nitrospiraceae bacterium (assembly GCA_036380815.1). Lineage (GTDB taxonomy): Bacteria > Nitrospirota > Nitrospiria > Nitrospirales > Nitrospiraceae > Palsa-1315. The sequence continues at coordinate 4,899 of DASVEA010000036.1, read as the reverse complement.
GAGACCAATCGGTTGTTGCATACGCTTGCTTCGAGCCATGGCGTGAACCAGCCGATCACGAAAGAGGGTACGATTCACCAGTCCGGTCAAGTGATCGTACTGTGCAAGGTAGGTCAGGCGTTCTTCAGAGCGTTTCCGCTCAATGGCATAGCGGACGGCACGAGTCAGAAGCTCAGGATGACCCTGACCTTTGACGAGATAATCCTGCGCCCCCTGTTGGACGGCTTGAAGCGCCAGGCTTTGGTCGTTCACGCCGCTCAGGACGACAACGGGGGTCGTCGGACTGGTGGCATGGAGCTGCTTGACCGTCGGGAGACCGAACGCATCCGGGAGTGACAGGTCCAAGAGCACGGCATCGAATCGCTCACGGCTGAGAAGCGTGAGTCCTTCCCCCAATGTTTTCGTACGGGTAATCTGGAATTCCTCGACGCTCCATTCGGTAAGAAGATCCTGCGTGAGCTGAGCGTCGACGTCATTGTCTTCGACGAGGAGCACTTTGATCATCCGACCGCCTCGCTATCGCGTGTACCCCCGAGTTCAGTTCTAATTCCTAGCAGGATGTTGAAACAGTGCACCCGGGAATCGTGAAACATAGGATTGCCGAGTGCTTGCCCTCCGAAACGTTTCACGTTGTACCTTTCACGAACTACAAGGCCGGCCACCGTGCGAGATTGATTATAGCCAAGTGAGGAGGGAGGATAAAGAAAATGCGAGAATACGGTAAGGGCAACGAGCAGTCTCGCTGTTCAGCCCTTCGACATACTGCGGGAGGAGCGGGACAGGCACTGTCGCAGACGGCAGAGCCTGTCCCCGGCCTCCGAGTGCCCGTCTCGTTTCGGTCCGCACACTTTCGCGACGAACCGTCATGAATCATACGGGCTAGGGTGGTCAAGAGGAACCACGGTGGACGATCTGAGATTCAGGCAACCTGGATTTAGCCTACATGGAGTGCTTCAGCTCGGCGACGAACCTCTTCGGCTTTTTGCGATTGTCCGAGGTTGTCGTAGAGTGAGGCGATATTCGCATGCAAGTGCGACAAGAGTTGTCCCAACTGTGCTTCCTGTGCGATCACATTCGCTTCGAGCGCCAGTTTCTTTTCTTCACTTCGGCGGAAGCGTTCTTCAAGTCGCTGTACGAGTTGGATCCAGCCTTTGACCTTGCCGGAATCCAAGTCAGGGAGGATCGGCAAGGCTTCAGCGCGATCGAGAGATTTTTCAGTTTGATTCATCCAATTGATGAAGACGAGAAAATCACCAAGCGTGATCTTAAGTGCGGATGAGGCGCCTTCTTCTTCGATAACCAGGTCTTCCATTACAACTCCTTGTGAAACAAATTATTTTGAATAGCCTGCGGCAGACGAACGAAAGACTTCTGCCAAATTGCCGTTGAAGTTCTCTGTTACCGGACTCTGAAAAACGAACAACACGGAGAGATCAAAACGAGCCACCTCCTTTCTTCTGTCTGTATGTCTGGTCTTTGGCGAGAAACGGAGAGCAGATCCAAGAGCGGACACCTATAGGCTACATCCGGTAGTATTGGTTGAGTAATACTGCGCCAGCAGTGGTATTGTCAACAGGTCTCTTGGCGAGTGATGAAAGAAACCTTTACCGGATTCCTCGGCATGCGGACGCAGTCAAAAAGAGCAGGAAGTGAGCGATGACTACCCTTGAGGTGAGAGGGGCGGAACGTTCAGATAGATTCCGCGTGGGAGACGTTCGGGGCCAATTGCCCCTTCGCAGGCATATCCTGGTTCGAAGGGCCAGAGGAGAGATCGACCTTGCCAAGAACCTCTCACTTGGACCGTACTCAGCGAAACCCCAAGTCGAGCCGCCTCTTCGCGCATCGTGGAGAGGCAGCCTTCGTAGGAATAGGAGCGGCGACCCAGTATGATCGGGTTGCCCGTCTGGCTATGGAATACGGTATAGGACTCAGCGCAGCCTACCAGGAGCAGTATCAAGATGAGTAGAAGACTTCTCGTCATAACGCCTTCACCCTCACGAGTCGGTGTGATGATCAGGAATGCGCCACTTGCCACGCGCTGGATCGAGGTGGCAGCGCGAGAGGAACCTGTTTCTTGACGAGCCGACCTAAGCGGACTTGGTCTTCCCCAGGCATTTGAATAAATTCGACACCGAACCGTCGTCCCTCGCACCAGCGTACTTTGGCTAATCCGACTCGGAGCGGAGACGTGGTGTCAGGGACAAGCATTCTCATCTCAAGATAGGAACCGGGCTGTACGCGTTTTCGGCTGTGAACAGCGCAGCCAGGGACAGACACGTTCAGTACGGTTCCCTCCCCCACATAGGCCTCACCAGCAAACACCACGGGGAAATAGGTGTGGACTCGTTCGCAGTACCGAAGTTTCGCCACGGCAGTCGACTCCTTCTCGGCCAGACGATGAGGAGCGCAGAGCGTATCACAGTCTTCCTTCAGCACGCGAGAGGCCCCCTCGTTTGTGGGATATGGCACAAGAGAGATTGACCCCTCGCACCATCCTCTCCAACGAACCGCAAAGTAGGGCAAAAAGAGCCAAAAAAAGGAAAGCCACAATCCCCATCTCCCTACGAATGTTGGGGGTCATGGGTAACCATAAGTAATTGGAATTATAACACAGTCAAGCATTTTGTCCTCCCTGCCAGACGGCATAAAACCTGCGCTTATAGCGTCACAGGACAGGGTCAGCTCCCGAGCAACAGGAAATATGCGCCGAAGGGTGACACAGGTGTCGGCACAGGGAGGACACAAAGATGAACACAGTCGAGCTTCACAACGAACCATATCACGATGGCGCTGGAAGCAGGCCATTCGGCCGCCAGGGCTCCACCAGATTGCGTACCTACGCAGTCGTGCTACTGATGGCGACGTCGGCGCCCTCTGTTCTTGCCGATCCGCAGCTCTATGGAGATCTCGATCCCACGGGACTGGTGAGCCTCACGAATGTACCGACAGATGAGCCTGTCACCGCCGTTCGCTACAAGGCCCGGTATCACAGTGGTGTGACGAATCGAGAACTTGAGCAAGCGGTCATCCGCGCGGCTCAGCAGCACCACGTGCAACCGGCCTTGCTCCTGGCGGTGATGAAGGCCGAGTCCTCCTTTAATCCTATCGCGGTCTCAAAGGCGGGAGCGGTCGGGCTCATGCAGCTGATTCCGGAAACCGCCATCCGGCATGGCGTGCGTAACCTCTACGATGCGAATGACAACATCACCGGTGGGGCCAAGCACCTGCGCTACCTCCTGGACCGGTTCCACGGGAACATCCGGTTTGCCTTGGCTGCCTATAACGCGGGCGAACGCAACGTGGATCGATATGGACAGATCCCGCCCTATAAAGAAACACAGGATTATGTCAAAAAGGTGCTCGTCTACTATCGTAGCTACAAGAAGGACGGTTGGATCATGCCGGCTGTGATGACCGCCGCGCCTCTGCACGCAGGCAGACCGTCCTAATCGATCGCCTGTAATCCCTTGTGGTCATGAGGACACAGCGATACAGATGAGGAATCCATCTGAAAAGACAGGGATCTCAATCGTCTGTAGGGATCAAGAAGCGAAGAGAAACGGACAATTAGAGAATTGAGGAAGTGGAGGTGTTAGCCGGTTTTCTCAGAAACGTACTCCAAGTACTTCCACAGTTCCTTGGCTTCCTCCTCGGAGAATACGAGCGGGGTATTGTTAGCGGATCCGGAGAAATAGACCTTGAGCGACATAGCATCTTGCCAAATCTGTGCTTCGCAGTAGCACACACTATCGAGGTTTAAGGCTTTCTTGCCAATACGAACGAAGTGCATTGCGTTCTCCTTGCCCTGGGCCAACTCCTCGCCGACTATATCACCGCATGGTCTTCCGTCAAACGCTTACCGTATTTCCTGGCCTGGTCTCGTAGATACGAAACGAGCGAGGACTTGAAGCAGGTTGAGATTCCTGGGGGGCGGATCAGTTAGAAAGAGAAGGTTGGTTGCGGGGGCCGATTATGGCGATTTTTTAACTAGCCCCTATAAAGTGCGCCTACTTGAATCAACTGCAAGAGATAATTTCTTAACACCCTGATTTTGCATCTGGTTTCTCGCTTTCTTAAATGAATCGAGGGCTTACAGCTTTCTATCTGTTCCGATGGCTTCTATTGATTCTATGCTTTTCGACGTTCTTTAGCACAAATCTAGCACAGCGCGAAGGAAATGCTCGTAGCGTTAGGGACAGTTTGAAATCTGTTCAAGAAGTAGACGCCCGGTCCCGGAAATTCCAAAGCCGATCAGGTTTTTCAGCATCCTGCTAAGGGGCCAACTCCTCAAAGATAGTTTTCAGATCCATACGCGAAGCTGATCGCTTCAGCCTTGTCAATGTTGCTTGGACCTATCGGAGAAAGGAGTGCACAAGAACACCTTGTGCCCCGAAGCGGCCACCTTTGGCGAGGCGATCGAATACCATCAAAAAGATCAGGCACTTGCTTGATCAAGGATTCCGACCAGAGGTTTTATTGAGAGTCGTAGCAGCTCCAAGTATAGCTACTAGTAGCGAAATCAATTCATTAGGTCCTGCATACACATGGCTCATCTCCCTGTTCAAATATTAAGTGGGGCACAACACGCGACATTAGGGAGCGTCCGCCTCCATGCCTTTGTTAGGCAGGGCATGCTGCAACTGTGGCGTTCCATGCTGGATCGCCTCCGAGTAAATAATAACCTTGAAGGGGCTGAGCTCTTGGTATTTCTCTTTCTGCTTCAAGAAAGCCATCTTCCTAAGCTCCTGCAACTTGGCACTGGACGGATATTGAGTCAGTGCCCATGTCGTTGTGCGTGCCGCGAGGGCGTGGTCGCCACTCTCCAGCATGTTTTCAATAGCACTGACCAGCTGTTGTTCTGAACGCTCTAAGTAGTGCGTCAATAACAAACCGAACTCT
>DASVEA010000035.1:0-12612 GCA_036380815.1 Nitrospiraceae bacterium | reverse complement strand
GATACGCGACTACGACGGGCAGTCTCGCCGTTCAGCCCTTCGACATACTGCGCGAGTATGCCTCAGGGCTTCACGCCTGCGAGTGCCCGTCTCGCTTCGTCTCTGCACGCTTTCGCGACGGACCTTCATGAATAATGCGGGCTAAGGTAGAACAGAGAGGCGCGGTCTATAAAAGGAGCACAGGCTGATCGCCTCGTCCGCGTGCGGCATTGCGTGGTTGGCCGGGCCTCGTTAGAATCCCTCTAGATTGATCTTCTATCCGAGACTAGATGATCCCATGTGGTATTTCGCAGACACATCACATATAAACCGTCGCAAATTATTGAAGAAGAAGTGCCATAAGCAGCCGCGGGCCTACTTCTCGGGTTTCTGGTCGCTGATCATACTCCTGTTTCTGAGTAATGCTCCAGCCTATGCGGAGTGGGTGGCGGTCGAGAAAGACTATCTCTTACCAGGACTACAGACTGTGTACGTCGATCCAGATACCATTCGCCGAGAAGGGAATCTGGTGACGATGTGGCAATTAATTAACTTTAAGTGGATGCAAGGGAATGGGAGAGGAGCTCACCGATTTCTGTCTACGAAGACCCACAAGGAATTCGACTGCGCGGAAAAGCGGTTTCGGTTGCTTGCATTCACAGAGTTCTCACGCCGTATGGCAACTGGTATACCGGCTGATGGATACGTCGACAAAGGCAACTGGGTATCAGTTGAACCAAATGGTATTAATCAAGCTCTATGGGAAGTTGCCTGCGGCCAGGAGTGATCGCGCACCTGCATGCAACCTTCGGCGTAGATAAGGTTACACAATGAGTGGCGTCATGTGTCGTCGCGAGAATGCAGGAGAGTGCAGATAAGAATCACACAACTAGAGAGGGTCTATGACAGCCACACGAACGACGTATATCTTCTCGATTGCCGCGTTTCTGCTCGGATTTGGCTTAGAGGGGTTTCGTTGCTTGTCGCCTCAGCTCAAGGACTGTTCGGGTTAAAAACTTCAGTTAGTCAGATGGGCTAAGAGCAGTCAGTCTGGCACTTCTATGTCTTCATCTTCCCGAAAACGCCTAGTGGGGTATAGAGGGAATGTCGCCAACTCGATGGCCCAAAGGAATAAAATGTGTATGCCCAGATGGCCACATCAGTCAGGCTGCCCCATTCAGCCTTTCCCTGCCACATGTGATAGAGCACTAACAAAATGCCTATGAGGGCAACGAAGCGAAGTAGGTGGCAGCCCACCGACAGCCGAAGAAGAGATAGCACCGTGGCTCCTATGAGAGAGCCGGCGAACAAATCTGACGCGAAGAGGGTACCATCGGTGATATCTCTAGACAAAAAATGCCAGGCCCCCATCCAGATGAGGAGAGCATGAAAGCCCCACCACGTGATCGTCCCAAGAAGCTCATCTCTCTTCGCAGTCTCCATCGAACAGTCCTCATCTCATCTGGTTATTGACGACAGTCTTTCCGCTCGATGCGATCATTCTCACGTGTGTCGTCGACCGATAGCCATTGTATGTGCTCAGTGCGTCGGCGCTGCCGCACGCGAGCGGGCTACTATAGCAGAAACCGATAACGAAAAGTGGCATTGCGTGGGTTACCCCTGCCTCGTTAGAATCCATCTTGCAGGATGCTGAAAAAGTCCGCCAGCATCGTTCTCGCATCGTTCAGACCCTCAACGTACCACAAGGGTACGCCTCGGGCCTTCACTCGCTGCGGCCTTGCTGGACGGCCATTTTGAGCATCCTGTGGGAGTGTTCTTCTGTTGTGGCAGATATGTGGGCCATCGAGGTTTCCCGTGCCAACATAGTTTATCTGTAGCCTGCTAAGTTAAGCTTCTGTCCGATATTGGTAATTCAATGTGGTTTTTCGCAGTGGTGTCAACTCTGCTTGTCGTTAGCGCTCTGGCGTATCCCTGTGGCGCGCAAACGCCGTCATCCGCGCCCCCGGTTCAGAGTCAAGCCGTACAGCCTCCACAAGCTACGCCGAGTGCCGAACTTTCCGGCCAGGCCAAGGGCGAGCCCACATCAGGGGAGAGCCCTGGAGTTGGCCCTGCGACGAGTTCACGTGCCGGGAAGAGGTTTGGTTCTGCCGGACGAGGACTCCCTGGGATGCCAGGCGGACCGCCGATCAAGGGATCGATGGGGTCCCAGGATCCCTCAAGCCGGTACATGCGCCCCCCGGTGATTCCACCTTTGCTTTGCGACCCGGCCGTGAATATTCCTTGTTAGAGCAGGATGCCAAAAAAGCTCGCCAGCTTCGTTCTCGCATCGCTCAGAGGCTCAACGTACGGAACAGAGCTTCCCGGAGGTCGGAATTACTCGCGGGGCTTTTCCGTTCGCCAAGATTCATTCAAAGGGCGAACGGCCCACACGAAGTGCGGTACGTACCTCCTCGCCTCTTCGCTCGCTGCGGCCTTGCTGAACGAACTTTTTGAGCATCCTGATGCCCAGACCATCGAAGTTCTCGCGTACCACAATAGTTTTGCGCAGCCTACTAGAGAGGGCCCTGCGTGCAGATGGACACTCCGGTTCTAATCATGCCCGGTATTGGCAACTCCGGGCCGCAGCATTGGCAAACGCTCTGGGAGCTGCGCCATCCCCAGTGGCCGCGCGTGAATCTGGGAGATTGGGACGGTCCGGTATGCGAGGATTGGGTTCGTGCGTTGGATGTTGCCGTGCAGGCCTGTTCGTCTCCGCCCGTGCTGGTGGCTCATAGCCTCGCCTGTCTTCTGGTGGCTCATTGGGCTCATCGTTCAGCACTAGTTCCGAAGGGCGCATTTCTCGTGGCGGTACCCGATCCGCAGAGCGCAAGCTTCCCTGCCACGGCGCGTGGATTTGTGCCGGTGCCGATGGCGGCGTTCGCTTTTCGGAGTCTCGTAGTCGCCAGCGCGAATGACCCGCTCGGATCGCTGGCCCATGCCAAACATTGTGCGATTGCTTGGGGGAGCACTTTCGTCGATATCGGCCAGGCGGGGCATATCAATGCCGACAGTGGGCATGGTGAATGGAGCGAGGGGTATGCGCTGCTGCAACGATTCATGGCCTAGCAGGATGCTGAAAAAGTCCGCCAGCAGTGAGGGATGGCCCGGTGAGTCCCCTTTGCTCGCGCAACGCGCGGCCTCAGAAGGCCCTCGTTGGACGCGCGCAATGGGGGACTCATCCGAGCCATCGGGGGGAAACGTATACGAGCAAGCTCGGAAGGACCATATTTGGTGACTCGCTGCGGCCCTGCTGGACGAACTTTTTGAGCATCCTGCGGGAGCATTATTCGGTTGTGCCAGCTGTGAGGACCCATCGAAATGGTCATCTGTTAACTGCTATATCTTTGTGTCGATTGCATAGAGCCAGATGATGACTAGACAACTCATTACAATCGCCGATGGTAAGCCTCGCTGCGGATGGGTCGGCGGCAAGCCGCATTTCATCGCCTATCATGACCGTGAGTGGGGGGTGCCGATTCACGATGACCGGAAGCATTTCGAGATGTTGCTGTTGGAAGGCGCGCAGGCGGGTCTTACATGGGAAACGATCTTGCTGCGGCGGGATGGGTATCGTCGAGCGTTTGCGGAGTTCGATCCGAAGAAGGTGGCGCGATTCACGGCAGAGAAGAAAGCCGTGCTGCTGAAGAATCCCGGGATCATTCGCAACCGGCTCAAAATCGACTCGGCGGTGACCAACGCGCAGGCTTTTCTGGCTGTCCAGGAGGAGTTCGGTTCATTCGATCGCTACGTCTGGCAGTTCGTGGGAGGGAAACCGATCGTGAATCGTTGGGTCAGGATGGCTCAGGTGCCAGCGACGAGCGCGGTGAGCGATGCCTTGTCGAAGGATCTCAAGAAGCGTGGTTTCCGGTTTGCCGGCAGCACGATCGTCTATGCCTACATGCAGGCGGTTGGGTTGGTGAACGATCACACGACGGAGTGCTTCATCCGTGCTCGTCGCTAGCAGGCTGTTGAAAAAGCCCGCCAGCATCGTTCTCACATCGCTCAGAGGCTCAACGTACGGGCCGAAGTACGATTCATCTCTTTGCTCGCTGCGGCCTTGCTGGACGGCCTTTTTGAACAGCCTGCGGGTTCTGCTGGAGCCGTGCATGACTTCCTTCAGCCCTATGTTTGTTCGTGGCTAGAATGGTTTTTCGACACCCTGCTAGCGGCTGGCGCATGGTAGCCGTCCTTGCCTCCCGTCAGCAAAGGGAGACAGCCTGATGATAAAGACGATGTCGGTACGGTGCTGCATAGCGGGAGGCGGCCCGGCCGGGATGATGCTGGGGCTGCTCCTGGCCCGTGCCGGCGTTGACGTTATCGTGTTAGAGAAGCATGCCGACTTTCTCCGTGACTTCCGGGGCGACACCATCCATCCATCGACGCTGGAAGTTATGCATGAGCTGGGCTTTTTGGAGCGCCTTCTTTCTTTGCCTCACCAGAAAGTGTCGCGGATCAACGGGCAGTTCGGCGACCTGGCGTTGACGGTCGCGGATTTCTCGTCTCTCTCGACCAAGTGTCGCTTTGTCGCCTTCATGCCGCAATGGGACTTTTTGAACTTTCTCGCTGAGGAGGCGGCCCGTTATTCGACATTTCAGCTGCGGAGGCAAGCTGACGTGACGGGCCTTATCGAAGAGACGGGCTCTGTGGTGGGACTCCGAGCGAACACCCCAGATGGTCCGCTTGAAGTGTACGCGAGTCTTGTCGTGGGAGCGGACGGGCGCCACTCGACCGTTCGTTCCCACGCCGGCTTGTCGGTGGAAGAATTCGGCGCGCCCATGGATGTCCTGTGGTTTCGTCTTTCCCGGCGGCCAAGCGATCCAGGAGATCCCATAGGCCGCTTCGACGCCGGTCGGATCTTCATCATGTTGAACAGGAGCGACTATTGGCAGTGCGGTTTCGTGATTCCAAAGGGATCGCGAGATCAACTTCAGGGGCAAGGGCTGCCGGCATTTCGTGATGCTGTCGCACAGCTCGCACCGTTCATGGCCGACCGTGTCGGCGAACTCCACGACTGGGAGCCGATCAAGCTACTGACGGTTCAAGTCGACCGGTTGCGCCGGTGGTATCGTCCTGGCCTCCTCTGTATCGGTGATGCCGCGCATGCGATGTCTCCGGTCGGTGGTGTCGGGATCAACCTGGCCATCCAGGATGCGGTTGCGACGGCGAATCTTCTGACTGCGTCGCTACGTGCGGGGCAACTGACAGTTCAGGACCTCCAGCGGGTCCAGCAACGGCGTGAGTGGCCGGCCCGCATGACGCAACGAGTGCAGCTCATGATTCAGAATCGAGTCATCAGGCGCGTCCTCACCGATAGGGACAGGTTCTCGCCGCCCTTCGCAATCCGACTGCTGGCGTTGGTTCCGTTCCTCCGCCGGATTCCCGCTCGAATGATCGGACTCGGATTCCGACCGGAGCATGTGCATACGTCCGACACAAAGACCCCGCACGCGTTGGCGACAGACGTATCGCAATAATACTTCGTAGCGAGATTCCGCTCTCCCTCTGTCGAGCAGGCATGCGGGCTGCCGGTACTTATTGGTTTGAGCTCTCCGACGAGTTGACGAAGGATTTGCGGTAGCCGGTCACCTTTTCCAAATATTGGCGGGTTTCCTGGTAGGGAAGATTTTGGCGCAACTGGTCATAGACGCCGGCTGGTTGGAGACTGTTGATCTGGTTGACAGCAGTGGTGCGGTCCCGCGAAAAGGTGCGGAAGACGTTACTCGGGCCGGTATTGTAGGCCGCAATCACACAGTACTCGCGTGACACATTGTGATCCACGGCTTCCAGCTGATTAAACATCAAGACGTTCAAATAGGCGGTTCCCAACTCGACGTTGTTGGCAGGATCGAAGAGATAATCCCGCGAGGGGGCCACGTCCTGACCTTTCGCCTTTCGGTAGGCTTCACGGCCCCCGCTGGTGGGAACCAGTTGCATGAGTCCATAGGCGGGGGCCGAACTGACGGCATAGGGGTTGAAGTTGCTCTCTGTGCGGATGACGGCGAAGACCAGGCTGGGGCTGATGCGATATTGTTCTGCAAACTGGTGAACCAGCGTTCGATATTTCTCCGCCTGCTTCATCGGGAGATTGGACACCATCGCCATCCTGACGTAGTGGACCGTCTTCTTGGTTCCGTCTTGGTCGACTATCCGCGTGCCGGATTTCTGTTCAAGGAGATAAGCGGCAAAGGGCTCGGCTTCCTCCGGCGTGCGCATTGGTTTATTCTGCTGATCGAGGACGAGGCCAAAGAGGTAGGGGTCCTTGTCGCTGGTGAGGACGATTTCTTTGTCGGAAAACAAATCGACCGATCGGGGGTCTTGCGGGGTCAAGATCGTCGTGATTACGGCATTCTTGAGACTGCGTGGGGGGTCTTGATCGTCCAGCGTCTCGACCAGAATCTCGCCTGAATCAAAGTCGACAATCGCTCGGCTCTTATAGTTTTGCGTGTACTTCACATACTTTTTACGTTCGGGCAGTTGGACTTCCTTCTTCCCCCAGGTCTTCCCGACGTTCACCCCAAGAACGGCGAGAATGGTCTCAAAGTCTTTCTTGGCCTCGCGCAGATCTCTGAGCATCGCATCCGGATTGCGTGCATATTGGTCGAGACGCTTCTTGGCGATCTGTGCCGGATCTTTTCCCGCAGCGAGATCGATGATGGCCTTTCCGGTCTGACCGCTGGCGACTCGTCCGGCCGCCGTGAGGGCTCGGTCGGTCGTTTCACAGCCGGTGGTGAGCAAGACGAAGGTGAGGATCAACAGAGCGGAGCGCGAGGCCGATGGACGCATGGGTGTATTGTACAGACTTCGCCGTGGTCTACAAGGATACCGGCTGATTGCTCTGGTTTATCTGGTCTCTCTGGTTCAACCAAATCAACAAGACAAACCAAGTGAACCCCAGGCATTAGGACTGGGGCTGGCCGGCGGGCTGTGTCTGCTTTCCCTCGAGTTCGGTCCAGCGGTTATAGAGCCGCTCCGCCGCCGTGCGGGCTGCGTCCAGCGCCTCGGATCTTTCTTGTAACGCCGCCGCATTGGAGGCGACGGTGGGGTCTTCCACTGCGGCCTGACAGGCAGCGATGGTCTCCTCGGCCTGGAGAATTCTCTGCTCCATCTTCGCCCATTCCTTTTGCTCTCGATAGGACAGACCTGTTCGTTTTGTCGTTGGAGTTGATCCCGATTTGACGCGGGCTGGCTTGGATGGTCGTGACGTCGAGGCACGAATCTGTTCCGACGCCTTGCGTTCTTGCGCAGACTCCCATTGCGCATAGTCGGCGAACCATTCGATCCGTCCCGTGCCGTCCAACGCGAGCAGCATGGTGGAGACGCGGTCTAAGAGCCATCGGTCGTGTGTCACCAGCATCAATGCGCCGGGGAATTCCACCAGGCTGTCCTCCAACACATCGAGCGTCGGAATGTCCAAGTCATTCGTCGGCTCGTCGAGGATTAAGAGGTCGGCCGGTTGTAGCATCAGCTGTGCGATGAGGAGACGTGCCTGTTCACCTCCGGAGAGGCGGGAGACCGGGAGATCCAACTGTTCCGGCCGGAAGAGAAACCGTTTCGCCCAGGAGACGAGATGGATCGAGCGGTCTTGGTAGACGACCGCGTCGCCGTGCGGGGCGAGGGCTCGACGGAGCGAGGAGGATTGGTCCAGTGATTCGCGGTGCTGCTCGAACGTGACCACGCGCAGCTTGTCCGCGCGGGTGATGGTACCTGCGTCCGGCTTGAGCGTCCCGGCTATGAGTTTCAGAAGTGTACTCTTCCCGCTTCCATTTGGACCCAGCAACCCAAGCCGCTGTCCCGGTCCGAGCAGGAGATCGAGATCCTTCACGATCTGCCGCCCGCCGAGCGATTTGCAGAGTTGGGTGGCCTCGACCAACTGTTTCGACCTGCGTCCCGATGAGGTGAAATTGATTCCCGCCGTGCCCTGGTCTTTCCGATCGTCGGCATTGCTCAGTTCCTCGATCAAACGACCGGCTGAGTCGATCCGCGATTTGGCTTTCGTCGTACGGGCTTTGGGGCCGCGCCGGAGCCACTCCACCTCGCGTCGGACACGGTTCGCTAATGACGTTTCATAGTTGGCTTGCGCGTGCAGCGCGGCATCCCGCTGTTCCAGGAAATCGCTGTAGTGTCCTTTGGCTTCGAACATTCCGGTCGGATAACTGCGATTCAGCTCGATCATCCGCGACGTCACCGCTTCTAGAAAGCGCCGATCATGGCTCACGACGAGAAAGGCGCGGGCTTCGGCCCGTAACAATCGCTCCAGCCACAGAATGCCTTCGACATCCAAATGGTTGGTCGGCTCGTCCATCAGAAGGACGTCCGGCTCCAGCATCAATGACCGGACGATGGCCAGGCGTTTCTTCCATCCTCCGGAGAGCGTGGCTGTGGACTGGTCGGCTGAGGGAAACTCCCCCAGACTGAGCGCCGCGGATATGCGACCACGATGGTCATGGGGGTCCAGACCTTCATCGATAAGGTTCTGTGCGAGCACTTCCTCGACCGTATGCGCTCCGTCGAGTAACGGTTCTTGCGGAACGTAGCCGACACGGAGTTGTCGGCGCATCGATCTAGTGCCCTCATCCGGTTCTTCAAGGCCTGCAATAATCTTCAGCAAGGTCGATTTGCCGGAGCCGTTAGGCCCGACCAATCCGACATGATCGCCCTCGGCCAACCCGATCGATAACTCAGCAAACAACGGTTTCACGCCGTAGCTTTTGCTGATGGACTCGCAGCTCAAGAGAATTGTAGGTGGCATAGCGCTACCGAACGAATGAATACATTATCTATCAGCTGATGGACGATCGGGCAGGACTGTTCAGGCCAGGCTGGATCGCGACGATATCAGTGTACGGGTTGGACGAGAGAACTGCAAGTGGGGGTGAGAGGGCAGACTAGATGGTCTCCTGTGCTCGTGCAATGCGCGGTCTCCGAAGACCCTCGTTGGACACGCGCAGTGGGAGACCATCTAGTCCGCCCTCAAGGGTGAAGATAGGATGCGCGCATTTGAGGATCGACCAGGCTAGCCTTGAAAGGGAAATAGGAGATAGGAAGGATGCGCGCAGTGAAGGATACGACGTCGCGCGGGAGAGTGCCCCGCGCGACGTCGTGAAGATGACAGTGCGGGGCTACTTGGCCACGATCTCAAGGAGTTCGATCTCGAACACTAACGTCGCACCGGGCTTGATCAGGGGGGGCAGGCCTTTGTCGCGATAGGCGAGACTCGACGGGCAAACCAACTTGCTCTTGCTGCCGACTTTCATCTGCTGCATCCCTTCCGACCAACACTTGCTCATTTCATTCATTCTGAGTGTGGCCGGCCCACCCTGCTTGGCGGAATTATCGAACACCGTCCCGTCGATCAGGGTTCCGAGATACTGCACCTTCACGGTATCTGTGACTTTCGGGGTCGCGCCGTTCCCTTCCTTGATGGTCGTGAGGATCGCGCCGGACTCGGTTTTCTTGGCGCCGGATTCTGCCGCGGCTTTCGCGAGGAAGACGGCCCCCACTTTCTTCTCCGCTTCCGCGACGACTGAGGCGCGGGCCTGTTGCAATTCTGAAATCTTCAGGCCGAATGTCTGGAGGTCCACTTTGGGCTTCTTAAAAAACCCATCAGTGATGCCGGACTTCACGAGTTCAAATTCCGGCTCGCTCAAGGTGAAGTTCCCGAGCGATTGGTTGATGGCTAATCCCAAGGCATAGAGGGTCTTTTGTTCATCGGTCGTGGGCTCTGGGGCTGCAGCGAATGCCGCAGTGGTTCCAAGGCAGAGCAGGGTCACCAAACAGGAGACAACGAAGTGCATGAGTTGTCCTTTCTTCATGTGTGGCTGCGACGGACCCGATACTGCAGGATAGAATCTAAATACGTTATGCGATGATGCGCATGGGGATCAAGACAAATTTCCCTGCTTGAGTTCGTCTCACAAGTGAGTGCCCTCATCGCATTACTCGACAAACCTTTCGTTGAATAGGTGGATCCTAAGTCGAGCGGGACAATCTCCCGCTCGACCTCGCGGGAATTACGGAGCGGGCGGCTTGCTCACGATCTCAAGGAGTTCGACCTCGAATACTAACGTCGCGCCGGGCTTGATCGTGGGGGGCGCGCCTTTGTCGCCATAGGCGAGATTGGGCGGGCAGACCAACTTGCTCTTGCTGCCGACTTTCATCTGCTGCACCCCTTCCGTCCAACACTTGATCACTTGATTCAGTCCGAACGTGGCCGGCTCGCCCCGTTTGACGGAACTGTCGAACACTGTCCCGTCGGTCAGGGTTCCGTGATAGTGCACCTTCACCGTATCCGTGATTTTCGGGGTTGCGCCCTTCCCTTCCTTGATGGTTGTGAGGATTGCGCCGGACTCGGTTTTCTTGGCGCCGGATTCTGCCTCGGCTTTCGCGAGGAACGCGGCCCCCGATTTTTTCTCCGCTTCCGCGACGACCGAGGCGCGGGCCTGTTGCAGTTGTTGAATCTTTGGGCCGAATGTCTGGAGGTCTACTTTGGGGGTTTTCTTGAGGACCCCATCAGCGATGCCGGACTTCACGAGATCAAGTTCAGCCTCGCTCAGGCTGAAGGTCCCGAGCGACTGGCTGATGGCTAATCCCAAGGCATAGAGGGTTTTTTGTTCATCGGTCGTGGGCTCTGGGGCCGCAGCGAAAGCCGCAGTGGTTCCAATGCAGAGCACGGTTACTAAACAGGAGACAACTAAGCGCATGAGCTGTCCTTTCTTTATTATGTGTGGCCGCAACGGGGCTGTTGCTGTAAAGCCCAGATCTGTCGAGGGTATGCGATGTTGCGGTGTGGATCAAGACAATTGTGTCTGGGCATAAAGCGGACGAACCGCCGGCGGTCCGATCGTGCTACCAACCGTAGTAGCTCCGATAGCGTAGTCCATAGAAGGGCGGGCCAAACGCGAACGGAGAATAATAAAATGGAGCTCCATAAATCCCAGGACTCCCGAAGTTGAGACTGAGCCCTAGCCCTACAGGGGGATACGTGTAGAAAGGAGGAACTGCTTGCACGACCGCGGGAGGTCGTGCCAATTGCCGTTGCAGATCGGCATTCGCAGATGCCTGGCGGTCGAGCTGATCTTTTAAGAGATTGACGGTCTCTTGTTGAGCTCGCACTTTTTCCTGGAGCGCTGCGATCTGTTCGCGCTGTACCTCGGCGAAGGTCTCTACACAACGGGTGTGGGCTTCGCCTGTATAGTTCGAACATTCCCACGGTGTCTGGGATTCGCTCGCGTAGGCCGGTAGCCCTGCCGACACGATTCCAATTCCGATCGATCCGATGAAAAGCCCCAGCCGCAACACTGCTGCTTTCCTCGGAGAGTCTCGTTGACAAATCGCGTGAAGGTTCATGGGACGCCCTCCCGGTAGCTCTATCAGCCTACCATGCGATGACTCAAGGGAACAGGGGGATGCAGCAGGATGCTGAAAAAGGGAGGCGGGGTGGCTGGGACGATCCCCGTGCTCGCGCAACGCGCGGTCTCAGAAGAATGCGAGGGAGCAGGCAGACCGTTCTTCTTGCTCGCAGAGCCCCCACGATAAAGCGGTGGTCGCTCGATGCGCGCAGTGAAGAACAATCTGCCTACTCCCTCTGGGGAAGGTGGGGAATCTGAAGGCCCTCGCCCGGGCAAATGGCACGTCTCGGCGTGCCAGTGGGTGGGCGGGTGAGAACGTTGCGCGCAGTTGGGATCATCCCAGCCACCCCTTATAAAGTGATAGTTCGCTGCGGCCTTGCTTGGGACAAGGCGCGTCTTGGCGCGCCAAGGGCGGGCGGGTGTGAAGTCTGGTCTTTTTGAGCATCCTGCGGGAGTATTTTCCTGTTGTGCCTCTCTGCCGTTGCGCCCTTGCTGAAGCCTCGCTAGAATCCGCCCACATATATGGCTGAACTTCTTCGATGATCCTGGGATTCGTCATTCTCTACCTACTTGTGTCGGTGGGGATTGGGCTGGCTGCCGCCAGGCGGGTCCATACCGCAAAAGATTTTGCGGTGGCCGGTAGGAGTTTGCCGCTGCCGATCGTCACCGCGACGGTCTTCGCGACTTGGTTCGGCGCGGAGGCCGTGGTGGGGATGCCAGCGGCCTTTGTCAAGGATGGCTTGCGCGGGGTCGTTGCTGATCCGTTTGGCGCGAGTTTGTGTTTGATCCTGGCAGGATTGTTCTTTGCCCCGCGGTTGTATCGACTGAACCTTCTGACCGTCGGAGACTACTACCGGCTCCGGTACAACCAAACGGTAGAAGTACTCTGCACCCTTTGTGTCGTGGCGTCGTATCTGGGGTGGGTCGCTGCTCAGTTCAAAGTGTTGGGTTTGGTGTTCAACGTCGTGACAGACGGGGTTGTGAGCCAGCCACTCGGAATGGTTCTCGGTGCGGTCATCGTGTTGACCTATACAATCTTCGGCGGCATGTTCTCCGTGGCCATTCTCGATTTTGTTCAGCTCAGCGTCATCATGGGTGGGCTGCTCTATATTGCTTCTGTCGTGAGTGGGCTGACGGGCGGGGTTGGTGTGGTGGTGGAGCATGCGGCACAGGCGGGAAAGTTGGATTTCTTTCCACCGGCGAGTCTCAACGCGTGGATCCCTTTCATCGGCGCAGGTATCACGATGATGCTGGGATCGATTCCCCAGCAAGATGTGTTTCAGCG
>DASVEA010000034.1:0-4549 GCA_036380815.1 Nitrospiraceae bacterium | reverse complement strand
TCTGCCACCTCTGCTTGCCACAAGACATACCTGTCCGCGTCATGAACCGGTCCTTCGCCATAGGCGGCTACCACCAGATCGGCAAACTGAGGAAGCGGGTCTTTTGATCCGGCCCACTCATGCGCGGAGAGGAGCGCCTGCGAGACATGACCGGCCTCGGCTTGGAGAATTGCCAACTGAAGCGGCGCCAACGGATCTTCAGAGTTCTCCGCCAGTTCTTGATACCATTCAATCTCGTGCGCCCGTTCAGTTTCGTTGTCGCCGGATGCCCAGGCTAAGAGCTGCTGTTCCCACTGGGGCGCACGATTGAGTCCTTCCTGCACATCCCTGGTCCGACTGACCAACAGACTGAGCGCTCGCTCAGGCGACTCGATCCGCTCCAACTTGGATGATGAGACTGACAACCAAACAACCGACGCCAGCGACACTATGAGAAAAAGCGCGGACAGTAGTGTGACCATGGGCGAGAACCGCCCGGAATAGACCCCGATCGTGGGCGGCGCATCTGTGGCTCGCCACCAGGACTTGGGCTCATTTGCGTCATTGAGAGAGAGAGAGGCAGGTTCCATAATCCTTGAAACTATAACATGCTGTTTTTCTCTCTCGAAACCCCCTCGAACTGACTAGGTGACGAAAGAAACGCCTCAGAATACCCATGGCCGAATGCGACTGAAGTCCGCTATACTGAGTAGCTTTCTTAGCAGGCGGGGGAAAAACTAAACTAGACAAAACGGCAGTTCGATGGTCCGCACGTCTTGGGCAACAGGAGTATTCGCATACAGGATGCTCAAAAAGGCCAGACTTCTCACCCGCCCAACCCCGGCGCGCCAAGACGCGCCATTCCGCGGGCAAGGCCGCAGCGAGTGAAAAGCCGAGGAGGTACAAACCGCACTTCGTGTGGGCCGTTCGCCTTTGTAATGGGTCTTGGTGAACGGAAAAGCTCCTCAATGATTCCGACTTCCGAGACTCGTTGAGGGTCTGAACGAGGCGAGAACGACGCTGGCGGGGTTTTTCAGCATCCTATTAGATCTGGAGAGATATGCCAGTTCAATGCTTTACCCCCCCACGACGGCTACTTCTTGGCCCAGGGCCGAGCATGGTGCATCCGCGAGTCCTACGTGCCCTCTCAACTCCTCTGCTCGGCCATTTGGACCCAGCCTTTCTTGCGATCATGGACGATATCCAAACCCTGTTGCGCCTCGTCTTTCAGACCAACAACCGCTTCACCATCGCGGTCTCCGGCACCGGCTCAGCCGGTATGGAGGCTTCGATGGTGAATATCGTTGAGCCGGGTGATGCCGTGATCGTCGGGGTCAATGGCGTGTTTGGCGCGAGATGGGCAACCATCGTCGAACGCTGCGGCGGTAAAGCGATTCGCGTGGAAGCCCCCTGGGGACAGATCATAGAACCAGAGGCCATTGAACAGGCGTTGCGCCGATCCGGCCCGGTAAAAGCCGTGGCCATCGTGCATGCCGAAACCTCGACCGGCGCTTGGCAGCCGCTAGAGCCGATCGCTCGCCTCTGCCGCGACCATGATGCACTCTTCCTCGTCGATGCCGTGACCTCGCTGGGAGGCGCACCGGTCGAGATCGATCGTTGGAACATCGATGTCTGCTATAGCGGCACTCAGAAATGTCTGAGCTGTCCGCCCGGGTTGTCTCCCTTCACCCTCAGCGACCGCGCATTGGCCGCCATCAGAGCCCGGCGCACTCCGTGCCAGAGTTGGTACTTGGATATGGCCTTGATCGCGGACTACTGGGCCGAAGGCACCAGAGCCTATCACCACACAGCTCCGATCTCCATGCTCTATGCCCTGCGGGAAGCGTTGCGACTCGTCGAAGAAGAGGGGCTGCCCGCCCGCTTCGTTCGCCATCAGCATAATAGCGAGGCCTTGATCGCAGGATTGACCGAACTCGGGCTTCCTCCCCTTCCCCCGACGGAACACCGACTCCCAATGTTGACTTGTGTCACGGTCCCCTCTCACATTCCTGAAGCCGAGATACGCACCAACTTGCTCTCGACCTATGGCATTGAAATCGGCGGCGGGCTAGGCCCACTCAAGGGGAAGGTCTGGCGCATCGGCTTGATGGGTGAATCATCGACCGAGGCTCACGTCTTGACCTTACTCAATGCGCTGGAAGAAATGTTTACTCGCGGCGGCTGGCTTTCCACTCCCGGGGTTGCACTCCAGGCTGCCGCACGGGTCTATGGCCGCACGACATCCTAACCCGCATTATTCATGAAGTTTCGTGAATACTGTGGGCTAACAGCAGAGGGCATCGATTTCATGAAGAACAAACGATTACTCTGGATGCTCGCTGGCGGGGCCATTGCCTTTCTCCTGATAGTCGCGTACTGGATGTTCGCCCTGGCGCTGGCCGACCTCATGCAGCCGGCTCTTGTTCCCCCGGACAAGGCCGCGACTACACAGCCGGCGATGTGACGGGCGGCATCATCACCCTTCTCATCGATATGCCATGATGAAGTCCGTTACCATTCGCTCCGTGCGCGTCCTCGACGGGACCGGTCGGACGATCGAACGTGCCACGGTTGTCATTCGCGGCACCACGATTGCCGCCGTCGGATCGGATCGAGACCTCCCCCTCCCACGTGGAACGACAAAGATCGATGGCCGAGGACTGACGCTGTTACCAGGCTTGATCGACTGTCACGTACATCTCTGCCTCGGTGCTGAACCGGATGTCGTCGACGCGATCGCTAAAGAGACGCCCGCTCTGACATTGCTCAAATCGAGCCGGGCAGCGCAACAGACTTTGGAGGCAGGCTTCACCACCGTGCGCGACGTGGGATCGCGAGACCATTCCATTTTTACATTGCAACGGGCTATCGACACAGGACTCGTTCCCGGACCTCGTATTGTCGCAGCGGGCCTGGCGATTTGCATGATCGGCGGCCACGCCAGATTTATCGGTCAAGAGGTGGAAGGAGTCCAACAAGTACGAGCCGTCGTGCGCGCGCAAATCTCCGCCGGGGCCGCCGTCATTAAAGTCATTGCATCAGGCGGGGTCCTCACGCCCGGCACCTCTCCGGACCAGGCGCAAATGACCGTAGAGGAGCTCCAGGCCGCCGTGGAAGAAGCGCAGCGAGCTGGGCGGAAAGTCGCCGCCCATGCCCATGGATCGTCGGGGATGAAGAATGCCGTCCGCGCCGGAGTCCATTCGATCGAGCATGCCACGCTCATGGACGAAGAAGCCGCGGCCATGATGAAACAGCAGGGCGTCTTCATGGTGCCGACACTCTCTGCGCTGGCCACCACTGCCGCCTGCCGACTCGGGTGCGGCACTCCCGAAAGCGTCCTGGACAAAGCCAAATCCATGACGAAGCACCATCAAGTGAGCTTCAAGAATGCCCTGCGGGACGGACTTCAGATTGCGATGGGCACGGATGCGGGGACCCCCTTTAACTTTCACGGCGAAAACGCCCAGGAACTCGAACGGATGGTCGCCTTAGGAATGAGCCCGATGCAGGCGATTCTCGCCTCGACCTCTGCTGCCGCACGCTTGATCGGGATTCAGGACCAGGTGGGAACCATCGAGAAAGGGAAACTGGCGGACCTTCTGCTATTCGAGGGAAATCCACTTCGCAGCATTGATCTGCTACGCGACCGAGATCGGATTGTTGGAGTGATGCGATCGGGCAAGTTTGTCTCTGGAAAACTTGCCCAATTATGAATGATGAATGTTCAATGTTGAATTAAAACCTGGGAGACGGCATCCCGACAATTTAACATTCATCATTCAACATTTGGCACTACCGTCTTTCGTAGAACAACTCCAGTGCGGCTGCAAAGCCCTTCGTCCTTCCTTTGCGGAACACGTCCTCAAGCCCTTCACATAGCGATCTGATGCCTTTCTCATCGCCTCGCTTGACCACGCCCTGGGACAGCAGCATCTCCGTCGCCACTTCGACGAGCCGCTGTTTGCGCCCCTCCATCTCAGCGGTGACAAACATCTCCATCACTTCCGATGCCCGCTCCCGAATTATCTCTTCCTTAAACGTGTCATATCCTTGATCCGCTACGGTCCGCTCACGAATCACGGCAAGCTCGGCTTTGATCCGCTTCACGTCTTTCATCAAGATCGCGAATACTTCCTTCCGCCCTTCATCAAAGAGCTTCTTTTCCATTTCGTCGAGCATGACGGCTGGATCGGCCGCTTCATCCCGTGCCGTTTCATTCCCCCAATTGAGCCGGTCATAGCTCCGACGCTTCTCAGGATCGCCGACGACTTCATAGGCCGCATTGATCTCCCGGATCTTGGGTTCGGCGTGAGTGCTATCGGGATTGCGATCAGGATGATGCTGAAAGACCAGCTTACGGTAGGCCTTCTTAATGGCGTCGTCGGACGCGTCGCGCGAGACTCCCAGCACCCGGTAAAAGTCGACTCGTGCCATGGCGGCGACTATACCATGCACCTTTCAACCCTGCATCTTGACAGCCACGCGCAAGCTCCGTAGCCTGGCGCCATCCATGCCGTCACCCGCTACTCAGTACTCAGACTTCGGCGAGCTCAGTCGAGCCGCACTCAGC
>DASVEA010000033.1:0-6444 GCA_036380815.1 Nitrospiraceae bacterium | reverse complement strand
TGACTGCGGAAGGCGCCTAACATGGAGCTGCTGACCGCGACGGTGTTCTGCTTTTCAACGCCCCGCATCATCATGCAGAGATGTCGCGCTTCGACGACCACGCCCACTCCGCGCGCATTGAGCTTCGATTTGAGGGTTTCGGCGATCTGAACCGTCAGCCGTTCTTGGACTTGCAGCCGGCGCGCAAAGACATCCACGATGCGCGGAATCTTGCTGAGCCCCACCACTTTCTTATTCGGCAAGTAACCCACATGGACTCTGCCGTAGAATGGCAGAAGGTGATGTTCACAGAGGCTGAAAAAGTCGATGTCTTTCACAATCACCATCTCGTCGTACTCGATTGGGAAGAGCGCGCCATTCAGGAGATGATCGATATCGCGGTGGTACCCCTGAGTCATGAAAGCGTAGGCCTTGGCCACTCGCTCGGGAGTCTTGAGGAGCCCGTTCCGGCCGGGCTTTTCACCGATGGCCAACAGCATCTCTGTGACCAGGGATTGCAGCACGTCCAGATTCGCCGTTCTGCGACTCACCCTAACGTCTTCGATCTGCTGCTGACCCCGCGGCCTGATTCCCTGCTTAGGCATGCCGCCTCTCTCTATGCCGTAATGCCCAATGTTTAATGTTGAATTTTGAATGTTGGGAAATCATCAGATCGTCAGACACCCTTTCGATTCCGACAATTCTACTTTCAACATTTATCATTCAACATTCCCAATGCCCCCCGCATACTCGAAGTAGTTGTCGCGTGTTTCAATCAGTCCGACTTTTTCCAGTTGCCCGGCGGGGAGGCATTTCACTAACAGATCCCAAATCAGCAGCACCAGATTTTCTCCAGTCGTGGTGCGATCGGCAAACTCAGGATCTTGATTGAGATCGTGATGGTCAAATCGCGTGATCAACTGGTCGGCTACAGTCCGATCCAGTCGATCAAGGTTAACGCCTTCACCGGTCGTTGTCGGAGCCGTGCTCTTCACGGTCACCAACACGACATAGTTATGGCCGTGCCCATTGGGATTATTGCACTTCCCAAATGCAGCCAGATTTTCTTTGGGAGACAGATGAGCCGTGTGCAGCCGGTGCGCCGCACAGAACCGATATCGCCTCGTGACGCTCGCCTGTGCCATCGTACATTCAGCTCACATCCTGCGCACAAACAGAAAAGCCAGGACCGGCCGCCGTATTCGGACAATCCTGGCTTCTCCTGTCAACCCGCTCGCGCCACTCCAGCGCAAATTCCTTAGACGCTGAAGGAGCTGCCGCAGCCACAAGTGGTTTTCGCTTGTGGACTCTTAATCGAGAACCCGGACCCTTGGAGACTGTCCACGTAATCAACTTCGGCTCCCTGAAGGAGCGGAGCGCTCTGCGAATCCATGATGATCTTGACGTCACCCTTTTCAATCACGGTGTCGTCGTCAGCCATCTTCGACTCGAAGGCCATCCCGTATGTATACCCGTGGCACCCGCCGCCCTTGACATAGACCCGCAGGCCGACAATATCCTTCTCTTCCACCATTAATTCCTTGATTTTCTGTTCTGCAATCCCCGTAATCGTAACCATCGTGATCCTCCTCGTGTGACCAGGCCGTCCTTCAAAGACCTGCCTGGAATGGCTTAGTGTAACACCTCTTTACTGAATTTCAATACCCTGCGACTCCGACTGCTGCATTGTGGGCGCAACCCACTTGCCCTCCGGCACCCGAACAACCACGTCTCCGAGCACTTTGGCCTGGCATCCAAGACGATGCCACGGCTCACTCAGGGCTTCCCGATCGAGGAGATCTTGCTCGTCAAAGTCGATCTCCGACAGGTTCTCGGCGCCGATCTGCACTTCGACTCGACAGGTGGTGCAGGAGGCGTTCCCACCACAATCGTGGTTCAACACAAACCCGAGGATCTTCGACGCCTCCAACAACGACGTATTCACCTCAACCTCTCCGCTCTTGCCCTCAGGATGGATAAACGTCACGCGCGGCATCGCGAATCCCCCTCAATGCACCATAGCACCAGCCGCCACCGGCTGATAGGGACAGCGCTGCAATCGGATATGTTCCTCAAACTCGTGACGGAACAATTTCATGCTGCTCTGAACCAACACTGCGGCCCCGGTCACCAGCGTGCAATAGCCCGTCCCCTTCACAAATCCACAGACCTGGAGGAGACTCTCCATATCTTTCTCCGTTCCCTCTCCCTGCTCGATCTTGGTCATAAGCGCCGCGAGATTGATGGTCCCCATTCGACAGGGTGGGCACTGCCCGCAACTCTCGGCCTTGAAGAAATTGGAGAACTTGAGCGTCAGCGCCACCATGCACGTCGCATCATCGACCACGATCACGCCGGCCGACCCAAGCCCCGTACCGGCTTTCTTCAAAGAATCGAAATCCATCGTCAGGTCGAGCTGATCGGCGGTGACCATCGAAAACGCCGGTCCACCGGGGAACACCGCCTTGATCTTGCGCCCGCCTGGCACCCCTCCTCCACACTTGTCCACGAGTTCCCGGATTGTCGTACCCATCGGCATCTCGTACACGCCGGGCTTATTCACGGCACCGCTCAGGGAAAACATCATCGTGCCTGGACACTTTTCTGTGCCGACCTGCGTGAACCAGGCCACGCCTTTTAGGAGGATCCGCGGAATGTTGCACAAGGTTTCGACATTGTTGACCAGCGTCGGCTTCCCGTAGAGGCCGAAGTCCGTCGGGTAGAAAGGCGGCTTCTGTCTGGGCATCGCCGGACGCCCTTGCATGGATTCGAGCATCGCTGTTTCTTCACCGGCCACATAACTCCCGTGGCCTTCAAAAACTTGCAGATCGAGATCCACGCCACTCCCCAGAACGTTCTTGCCCAGAAACCCTTGAGCCTTCGCCTGCGCCAACGCTTTCTTCAGATTCTCCCGTTCTTCGTGATACTCATGATTCACATAGATGAACGCCGCCTTGGCTTGGACCGTGTAGGCCGCGATGAGGCAGCCTTCGATAAGCTGGTGTGGCGCCTGCTTGAGCAAGTACCGGTCTTTAAACGTCCCTGGCTCATGTTCGCCTGCGTTGCAGACGAAATAATGTTCCTTCACCCGATGATTGAGGACCTTTTCCCACTTGATACCGGTGGGGAAACCCGCGCCCCCTCGCCCACGGAGCCCGGCTTTCTTGAGTTCATTGACGATATCGTTTGCGCTCAGCTCTGTGACGCACTTCTTCCAGGCCAAGTAGCCCCCGATCTTCCGGTAGGCCTCGATATCCCAGGGAGCGCCATCAAGCGTTTGGAGAACTCGTGGTTCAGTCGCAGTCGTCATGCGCGCTTCCTTACCCGATTGGCTCAACGAATGGAACGATACTATAAGGTGCCTGGCCGGTATTCGTCAAGGCAATGCCACGATAATAGGCCTGAATCTCAATGACTTAGGGCCACTGCCCCATAGGAAACTGGGCATATGGGCCAACAAACAGGATGCTGAAAAAGCCCGCCAGCGTAAAAGACCGTTATTTGGTTTATTTGGTTTGTCTCGTTTGTTTGGTTGATTTGGTTCATCTGGTTAGTTTCGATCAACCAAAAAACCAGATAGACCACAGAAACCAGACAGACCAGGCCTTTCTCAGACGTGTAAGCTAGGCCTGATGGAGAAAATCCCGGAGGGTGAACGCAGAGCTGGGTGATGACCCGACTGCCGGCGGGCTTTCCCGCCGGCAGTCGTATGCCGTCTTACTTGAGGTGGCTGCCGGCTCCCATGAATAACAGCATGGGAATCGACAACATGAAGTTGACCCGGGAAGCGAGAAGCGCGGTCCGACCCCACTGGGCCATTTCTGCCGGCGCAGGGGTCCCCTGGGCTGCTGCTGTCACCGCCGCAATAATCCTTCTTTGGTTCGGCCAAATAATCGCGTGGACGTTGGCCATCATGATGATCCCCAATAACCCGCCGATTCCCAACGCGATCGCGCCGGTTCCACCTCTTTGATACATGTAGAGGTACAACACAATCCCCGCAAGCACCGTGACCGTCGCGCCGTGACGGAACCAGTTCAGCGCAGCGGGCATCAGTTTGGGAATCACGATATTCTTGGTGGGGCCATCCAAACTCTTCAAGAACGCCGCATTGATCAGATTGAAGAAATACAACAACCCGATCCAGGTGATCCCGGCCAAGAAATGGGTCCAGCGTAACAGCAAACCGAACCAATCAGCATCGCCGACCGCCATGCCGGTCATTCCGAGATACCCCATAATCAACACTACGGCGAGCGCGAATCCTACGCCCATCGTCTGCATCGGACTCTCAAGAAATTTCATAGTATCTCCTCGCTCAATGTATTGCTAAGTCGTTGTCTGTACTGTAGCCCTGCTCGGAATGTCAAGCAAGGAGCAGATCAGTCACAGGTCACTTGTCATTGGTCAACAGAGGGAATGAGGCCTGCTGTTCCTACCAGTGATTATTGACCGCTGACCATTTCGTTACGCCATCAACCGATCGACTGCTGCGCAAAGTTCGCGCACCGCGCTAGCAGAGGTCGCCAATGATGCTCGCTCCTCCGCCGTCAGCTCATATTCGACCACCTGCTCCGCCCCACCTCGACCCAGCCTGACCGGCACACCAATGACGACATCCATTAATCCATACTCGCCTTCGCAGAGCACCGCACAGGGCAACACCCGCTTCTGGTCCTTCATGATCGCCTCGACCATATCAACAGCCGAGGCCGACGGGGCATAGAACGCGCTGCCCGTTTTCAACAGACCCACGATTTCGGCACCCCCCTCGCGTGTCCGTTTCACAATTGCCTCCAACCGGTCCTTCGACATCAGCGCCATGACCGGTTTCCCCTTTACCGTCGTGTAGCGCAACAGGGGCACCATCGTGTCGCCATGCCCCCCCAGCACCATCGCAGCCACGTCGAGTCCCGGCACGCACAATTCGGCGGCGATGAAGGAACGCATCCGGGCGGAATCGAGCACCCCCGCCATACCCAAAACCCGCGACTTCGGCAGGCCGCTCACGCGACGCGCCACATGGACCATGGCATCCAGCGGGTTGGTGACGAGAAT
This sequence comes from Nitrospiraceae bacterium, assembly GCA_036380815.1. Lineage (GTDB taxonomy): Bacteria > Nitrospirota > Nitrospiria > Nitrospirales > Nitrospiraceae > Palsa-1315. Next base: position 1,407 of record DASVEA010000033.1, on the reverse strand, counting down.
CAGAATGACGTTCGGCGATCGAGACACCAGCGCAGAAACGACCGACTTCACGATCTTCGCATTCGTGGTCAACAACTCGTCACGGCTCATCCCCGGCTTGCGAGGAATTCCGGAAGTGATCACCGCCACCGACGAGCCGGCCGTTTCATCATAGCCGTTGGTGCCCACCACGCGGACGCTATAGCCGCAGACTGGGCCGGCCTGTGTGATATCGAGGGCCTTGCCTTGCGGGACGCCCTCGGCAATATCGACAAGCACTACCTCGTACTCGTCCTTCTCGGCCAGCCGCTGCGCCGTCGTGCCTCCGACGTTTCCCGCGCCTACCACCGTAATCTTCGGTCTTTCCATACTTCCCTCCGGTCCAGTTCTGAATTATGGGTGTTGAGTTCTGAGTTATTCCATTCGCTCCGAAACTCAGAACTCATAATTCAGAACCCAGAACACCTCAGTGTTCGTGTTCCGTCCAGCCCGCGACTTTAAAATTGATCGTGCAGACGAAATTGTCTCCGTCATAGAAATTGACCTTAATCTTCTTCTTGCCATAGGTCTTTGCCAGAAAGGCGTCCGGATCATCGACCAGTGCCTGATACTCTCCCGCCGGATATTCGCCCAGGTCGTGGAATACCACGATCATCCCCACTTTGACCTCTTGAAGAATCTTGGCCCAACAACGAGGATAAACTTCCCAAAACTTTGCCTCGATCAGGTCCTTCGTCGGCTCCTGGCGATTCTCCCCCGGCTTGATGGGCTGTGCAAACTTTGCCAACCGACGGACATAGGGATACTGATGCCCCGTAAACAGCTTGTGTAGCCAGGGCGGCACATTTGGCTTGGCCAGCTGATTATTCATATTGACAATTTTGAATGTTCAATGATGAATGTTGAATACGTGATGACGATTCCTCCTCGCATCCCACCTCACAATTCACAATTTCACATTCATCCTTCAACATTCACGGCTTACGTCTTCTACATGGTGAGCCGCTGATAGATCCGCGGCAATCGCTTCGGCAAGGCTTCGAGATGATCGATGACGGCGAATTGCACGTCTCCGTACATTCTCCGGACATAGCCATCGGCCTCCCGATCGATCGTAATACAAAACGGATGCACCCCCCGCTGACGCGCCTCTCGTAACGCAGCCTTCGTGTCTTCCAGCGAGTACTCGTCTTTGTAGCCGTCATCGAGCGGACGCCCATCGCTGATGAGGATGAGCAGTCGCGTCCGCGCCTCTCGCGCCAGCAATTTGGCGGTGGCATGGCGAATGGCCGCCCCATCACGGTTTTGCCGCATGGGAGCCAGTCCGCCCAAACGCTGCGCCGCTTGCCCGCCCAACTGATCGTCAAAATCTTTGATCACAAGAAAATCCACTTGCCCGCGGCCCTGGCCCGAATAGCCGTAGAGCGC